>JBOFFO010000401.1:0-9283 GCA_051648665.1 Beijerinckiaceae bacterium
CCCACCAGAATGGCGACCGCCGCTTCATCCGATCCGAGGCCGGGTGCCGCGCTGCGTGGGGCGATTTTTCATCTGCTGACGAATCCTATATCAACGGATTTGACTGCGTTCATTCCAGCATCTTCAGCGGTCTCGATCAGGCCCGCGCGCAACTGCGCGGTGCGATTCAATGCTGGTCATTCGATTTTTCGGAAAAATGGAACCGCGAGAATCTGACGGCATGGCTGCCGTCGCTCGATTATGTATTCCTGTCCCATCCGCAAGGCACCGATCAGGAGACGACCGATCTGGCGCGGCATTGCGCCTCGTTCGGCGCGCAATGCATTGTCATCACGCGCGGCAACCGCGCGGCGCTCGCATGGCAGGACGGACATGCGGCTTGGCGCACGCCGGCTCCTCTGGCGCCGGTTGATACGCTTGGCGCTGGTGATGGCCTGATCGCCGCATTTTTGATTCACGCGCTACAGGGCACTTCCGCCGCCAATGCGCTAGAGCGCGGGATGGCGAACGCTGCCAGTGTTTGCGCCCGGCCCGGTGCATTCGGCCACGGCCGACCGTGGCATGGATCCACGGCCGGGATGTTATAGGAGTTTCGCGCAATGGTCTTGAGAATTGGAATTGATTCAGGCGGCACCTTTACGGATGTTTGCCTGTTCGATGACGCCACCGGCGAGGTCAGCGTCTGGAAAGTGCCGTCAACGCCAGACGATCCCTCGCGCGCCATCGCGCAAGGCACGGATGAAGGCGTGGCGTTGCGGGGCGGAACGCCGGCCGATCTCGGCTTTTTTGGGCATGGCACGACGGTCGCAACCAATGCGCTGATCCAGCATCGCGGGGTGACAACCGCGCTGATCACCACGGAAGGATTTAGTGACCTGATTGAGATTGGTCGACAGAAGCGGCCTGATCTTTACGATCTTCAGGTGGACAAGCCGCCGCCGCTCGCAACACGCGATTTGCGCTTCGGCGTGCGTGAGCGCGTCCGACATGACGGCAGCATCGAAACACCTCTGGATGAGGAGGGTGTGCGCATGATTGCGCGCCGCCTGCGCGATGCGGGTGTGAAATCCGTCGCTATCGGCTTTCTCTACGGCTTCGTGCGGCCTGACCATGAAAACCGCGCGCGCGCGATCGTGCTGGAAGAATTCCCGGAAGTTTTTGTCTCGACCTCAAGCGATGTCGCGCCGGAATTTCGCGAGTATGAGCGCATTTCCACCGCCGTGGTGAATTCCTATCTCGGCCCGATCATGCGCCGATATATCGAGCGGCTCGGGGACCGGTTGAAGGAGCGGCGCGTCACGGCCATTCCGCATCTCACGCAATCCAATGGCGGCGTCATCGGCTTTGACATGGCGGCGCGGCTGCCGGTGCGCACGGTATTGTCTGGCCCGTCCACCGGTGTTGTCGCAGCGCAGGCCATCGGCCGCATGATCGGCATGCCGAGCCTCATCACTTTCGATATGGGCGGCACATCGACCGATGTGGCGCTGCTGCGGCATGGCGAGGCGAGCGTTGCTTCCGAGGCGACAGTGCATGGCTATCCCATCAAGGCACCGATGCTCGATATTCACACGGTTGGCGCGGGCGGCGGTTCTATTGCGCATATCGATTCCGGCGGACTGCTGAAGGTCGGCCCGCGCTCCTGCGGCGCCGATCCCGGTCCGGTCTGCTACGGACGTGGCAATACGGAACCTGCAACGACCGACGCCAATGTGGTGCTGCAGACGCTCAACCCTGAATATCTGCTCGGTGGGCGCATGCGGATCGATCAGGAAAAATCTAAGCAAGCGATTGAAAAACTGGCTGCCCCACTGGGGCTTGACCTGATGACCACGGCGCAGGGCATTATTTCTGTCGTGACCGCCAATATGGCCAAGGCGATCCGGGTGATTTCTGTGCAGCGCGGCCATGATCCGCGCGATTATGCACTCGTCGCGTTCGGCGGCGCGGGTCCACTGCATGCGGCGCGGCTGGCACGCGAACTTGAAATGAAAACCATTGTGGTGCCGCGCAACCCCGGCATCTGCTGCGCGCTTGGCCTGCTGCTGACTGATCTGCGCGCCGATTTCGCCACGACGCAGCTCATGCTGGCGGACGCGGAGAACGCTGCGGCTGTCGGCATTATTTTCGATGCGCTGGAGAAGCAGGCGCAGAGCTGGTTCACTGAAGAACATGTAGAAGAAAAAGACCGGCAAATCCGCCGGATCATCGACATGCGCTATCTCGGCCAGAATTACGAGATTGCTGTGGAAATGCCGGCTGGACCTGTTACAGCCAAAAGCATCGCGGCCATACGGGAGGGTTTTGCTGCGGCGCATACGCGGCTCTACGGCTACGCTGCCGAAGAGGAGCCGGTGCAGATGGTGACTTACCGTGTTGCGGCCATCGGCACAGCGCCGAAAGCAGAGTTTCAGCCTGCGCCTGACGCAGGGCCAGACGCTTCTGCCGCCATCATCGGCGAGCGCAAGGTGTGGTTTCCGGAAGCCGAAGGCTTTGTCATCTGCCCGGTCTATGATCGAGAGAAATTAAAATCTGGCAACCGCATCAAGGGGCCAGCGATTGTCGAACAGATGGACGCGACCACCGTGATGCTGCCGGGCATGCATGGGCGCGTTGAGCCTTATCTCAATCTCATTCTGGAGTTCGGTCATGCTTGATGTCACGGGCCATACCGCGATCGACCCCATCACCGTTGAAGTCATTGGCAGTGCCTTTTCCTCGATTACCGAGGAAATGGGTGAAGCGCTGGTCAAGGCGAGCTACTCCACAAATATCAAGGAGCGGCGCGATTGCTCTACGGCGCTTTTTGATCTCGATGGCACGACGCTGTGCCAGGCCGAACATATTCCGATGCATCTCGGCTCTTTCATCGGCATCATTCCGCACATCATGAAGCGTCATCCGCTGGCGGAGATGCAGCCTGGTGACGTGTTCATTGGCAATGACGCCTATGAGGGCGGCGGCACGCATCTGCCGGACATTGTGCTGGCCGAGCCGATTTTTCATAACGGGCAGATGGTGGCATGGGCGGTCAACACAGCCCATCACGCCGATTTCGCCGATCGCGGGCATGCTCACATCTATCAGGAAGGCATCCGCATTCCGCCGATCCGGCTCTACAAGGCGGGCGAACTGCAATTCGATGTGCAGGAACTCATTCTGCTCAACTGCCAGGTGCCGCGTGAACGTCTGTCCGATTTGCGGGCGCAGATGGCGGCGAACCGCCTCGGCGTCGAGCGCGTGCGCGCGCTGTGCGACAAATATGGCCGCGACACCGTACTCGCTGCCGGCCGTGCGTTGCAGGATTATGCGGAACGGCGCATGCGCGCGGGCATCCGCACCATTCCTGACGGCGTGTATTCATTCAGCGACCGTTTCGATAACCCGGAAATGGATGGCGACATGGAATTTTCCGTCACCATTACCGTGCGTGACGATGAAATGCTCATGCATTTCGACAGCCCGCCGCAGGTGCGCGCCGGCATCAACATGGTGCTGACGGCTTTGCTATCGACCGTTTATTACGCGGCCAAAACTGTAGTCGATCCAACGATCCCGCCCAACTCCGGCCTCGCCCGGCCGATCACCGTGACGGCCGAAGAAGGCACAGTGCTGAATTGCCGCCATCCCGCCGCCGTAAACGGGCGCATCGCGCCGTGCCAGCGGGTTGTCGATCTCATTCATGGCGCGCTGGCGCAGGCGGTGCCGGAACGTGTGATTGCCGCCTGTTCCGGTGTCTGCGCATCGGCGACCTTTATTGGCGAGGCGCCGGATACCGGCAAATTGTGGGTCTATCTCGAAACCATCGGCGGCGGCTCTGGAGCGCGGGCGACGAAGGATGGTCTCGACGGCGTGCATGTGCATATGACCAATACGTCGAACCTGCCGGTCGAGGCTTTGGAGGTTGAGTATCCTCTCACCATACTTCGCTATGAACTTGTCGACGGCTCCGGTGGCCGCGGAAAATACCGCGGCGGCATGGGCTTGCGCCGCGTCTATCGCGCCGAAGCGCCATGCCGCCTGCGCTACGACAATTCGCGCATCCACTCTCGCCCGTGGGGCATTGCCGGTGGTGAGTCCGGTTCGGCCAGCGCAATCCATTTTTCAGCCGGGGTCGAGCCTTTCATCCACGGCAATGGCAAGCTGGAAAAAGGCGAGACGGTTGAAATTGTCACGCCGGGCGCGGGCGGCTACGGTTCCCCATCAGAACGCGCGCCGGATGACTGTGCACGCGACGCGCAGCAACACCGCTACGCAGCAGAATAAGAACGGGCGGAGGCGCCGCGCATGTACTGGCTGATGCGACGGCTGGGAACCTCTCTGCTGCTGATCTGGGCAGTCGCGAGCCTCGTTTTCTTCGCGATCCATCTCATCCCCGGCGATCCGGCGGAACTGCTGTTATCGCAGACCGGCGGCGCTATCGATCAGGCAGCGCTGGCAAGCCTGCGGGAAAAACTGGGGCTGAATCGCCCGCTCTGGTCACAATATATTTCGGCCATGACCGGACTGTTGCGCGGCGATCTCGGCTATTCCCTGCGCGACGGCAGTCCCGTCGCGGACCATATTCTGACACGGCTGCCGCGGACGCTGGAACTGATCTTTGCAGCAGGGATCATTTCCGTGATCGTCGGTATTCCGCTCGGCATTTTTGCAGCCGTTCATGCGGGCCGGCTGGTTGACCGCATCATTGCGCAGATCACAGGCTTTGCACTGGCTGTCCCTGTCTTCGTCATCGGCACCATTTTTATCATGGTCTTTGCGCAAACGCTGCGCTGGGTTCCCGCCGGCGGCTATGTGAGTTTTTTCGAAAATCCCGTGCAGCACCTCGTGCTGCTGGCGATGCCGGCTTTCTCCATCGGGATTGGCCTGGCGGCGATGGTCGCGCGCATGACGCGCACGGCGATGCTTGATGTCATGGGCCGCGATTTCGTGCGCACAGCGCGCGCCAAGGGCGTGGCGGAAAAAACCGTTCTTGTCCGGCATATTCTGCGCAATGCCCTGACGCCGGTGCTGACCGTCCTGGGCCTGCATTTGGGCAGCCTGCTCGGCGGCACAGTGCTTGTCGAACATGTCTTCAACTGGCCGGGTCTGTCGGGCTTTCTGGTCGCCGCCGTCGGCGCGCGCGATTATCCTGAGGTGGTCGGCATCGTGCTCGTCATCTCCATCCTGCTCATCCTGCTGAATGTCATCATCGACATGCTCTATGCGGTGCTCGATCCCAGAGTGCGCCAATGAGGCAGCGTTTTCCGTGGTTCGCATTCGCTCTGGTCATGCTGCTCATTCTCGTCGCAGCGGCGGCGCCGTGGCTGCCGCTGGAAAATCCCGTGCGCATGCGCATGCCAATGCGGCTTGCGCCGCCATCCGCCGATGCCTGGTTGGGACGCGATGAATTTGGCCGCGACGTCCTGTCCCGCATCGTGTGGGGCGCGCGCGCCTCGCTGACCGTGGCTTTTCTTTCTGCGGCGCTGGCGGCAGTCATCGGCACCGCGCTCGGCATTGCCGGCGGCTTCATGCGCGGCTTGCCAGAATGGCTGACGATGCGCTCGATGGATGTGCTGCTGTCTTTTCCGCCGCTGTTGCTCGCGCTTCTGGCCGTGGCGCTGCTCGGTCCCGGCGTCGCGACGCTGATCCCTGTGCTCGCCTTCATTTTTATTCCCGGCTTTACCCGCGTGGCCTATGCCGGCGTTCTGACCGTGCGTTCGCAGGATTATGTGGAAGCGGTGCGGGCGCTCGGCGCGCCGCCTGCCCGCATCATGCGCAAGACTGTTCTGCCGAATATTCTCGGCCCAGTGCTCGTGCAGCTGAGCCTCGCCGTGTCCACAGCCATTGTCCTTGAGTCGGGCCTGTCGTTTCTCGGACTTGGCGTCGTGCCGCCGACCGCATCCTGGGGGCTGATGATCGGCGCAGCGCGCGCCACAATGAATCAGCAACCGCTGCTGCTGCTCTGGCCCTGTCTGGCGCTGACGTTGACCATCCTGATCATGAACAGTTTCTGCGACGGGCTGCGTGACATGTTCGACCCGAACCCGCCCGTCACACAGGCACATATTGCGCCGGATCATGTCGCCCCAGCGGCTGCGCCAGTCGCGACTGACACCCTTTTGGCAGTGCGCGGCCTGAGCCTGCAACTGGGCGACGGCAGCGGCGCCGTGCAGCCGGTGCGCGGTGTCGATCTCGATGTGCGGCAGGGGGAAACGCTCGCCATTGTCGGCGAATCCGGTTCGGGAAAATCGCTGACCGGGCTGGCAGTGATGGGCCTTCTGCCGCCGGCCATCACGCTGCGCACCGGCACGATCTGGCTCGCCGGTCGCGACGTGACGCGGCTCGGCGCCGAAGACAAGCGCGCCCTGCGCGGCAAAACCGCCGCGATGATATTTCAGGACCCCATGTCTTCGCTCAATCCGGTCATGCGGGTTGGCGAACAGATTGCCGAGGCGATGATCGTCCATGGCAGCACCAGTGCAGAAGCGGCGCGCACCCGTGCTGTGGAATTGCTGGAGAGTGTCGGCATTCCCGATGCGGCGGCACGGGCGCAAAGCTATCCGCATGAATTATCCGGCGGCATGCGACAGCGCGTGATGATCGCCATGGCCATTGCCAACGATCCCGTGCTGCTGATCGCCGATGAACCAACGACCGCGCTCGATGTCACCATTCAGGCGCAGGTGCTCGACCTGCTTGCGACGCTGAAATCCACGCGCAATCTTGCGATGATCTTCATCAGCCATTCCCTGCCGGTTGTTGCGGATATCGCAGACCGCGTTGCCGTGATGTATGCGGGCGAGGTGGTTGAGGAGGGGCCGGCGCGCGACCTCTTCACGCATCCGCTCCATCCCTACACAGCGGCGCTGATTGCCTGCTCTCCATCAGAATCTGAAGGCATGCCGCGCCCGATCGACGGCGTTGTCCCTTCGCCTGCTGATCTGCCGCCCGGCTGCGTGTTCGCTGCACGCTGCGCCCATCGCGTGACCGCCTGTGTGGGCGAGCGCCCCGCCCTGCGTCCGGTTGCGCCCGCACGCGCATCGCGCTGCATCCGCTGGAGCGAATTATGAGCGCGCTGATCGAGGCACGGGGACTCGGCAAGAGTTTTGACGCGCGCGGCGGCTTGCGGCTCTTCGGTGCGCGTGCACCGGTGCAGGCAGTATCCGGAGTCGACCTTGTCCTGCGGCGCGGCGAAGCGGTCGGGCTGATCGGCGAATCCGGTTCCGGCAAGAGCACAATCGGGCGGCTCGTGCTGGGTCTGCTTAAGCCTACGGCGGGGTCTGTCCGGTTTGACGGCGCCGATCTCGCACAGGCGGACGCGGCAACCCTGCGCGGCCTGCGCAAGCGGATGCAGCTGATTTTTCAGGACCCCTATGCGAGCCTTGATCCACGCCGGCGTGTGGGGGACCAGATCGCCGACGGTCTCCTCATTCATGGGCTAGGCTCTGCCGCTGAGCGGCAAACGCGAGTCGAGGAACTGCTGCGCCATGTCGGACTGACGCCAGAGCATGCACAGCGCTATCCCAACGCATTTTCCGGCGGCCAGCGGCAACGCATCGGAATCGCGCGGGCGCTGGCGACGAAACCGGAACTGCTGGTGGCGGACGAACCGGTATCCGCCCTTGATGTTTCGGTTCAGGCGCAGGTTCTCGAACTGCTTGCGCATCTGCGCAGCGAACTTGATCTTTCGCTGCTGTTTATCAGCCATGACCTGTCCGCCGTCCGCCATCTCTGTGACCGTATTGTCGTGCTCTATCTCGGGCGCGTGATGGAGGAAGGGCCGGCCGCGCAAGTCTATGCACGCCCACGTCACCCCTATACGCGCGCACTGCTGTCAGCCGTGCCAACACTCAGCCGGACGCGGCAACAGAGGGAAACACTCCGCGGCGATCCGCCCAGCCCTGCTAACCCGCCATCCGGCTGTGTTTTCCGCACCCGCTGCCCGCTCGCTACCGATGAGTGCGCGAAAATCACTCCCGCTTTGACGACGGTGGCGGAGGCGCATCGCGCCGCCTGCTTGCGCCTCGATCAGACCGGATAAGCGTTTGAGATCGCCGTTCCAGCCATGGAACTGCACACCATTGAAAAGAAATGGCGCACCCGACACGATTCGAACGTGTGACCTTTGCCTTCGGAGGGCAACGCTCTATCCAGCTGAGCTACGGGTGCTTTGCGACGCGCAAGGCACCGTTTAGCGGCTCCCAATGCGGCGGGCAACCGTTTCCGGCAGCCGATTGCGGCGAGGGCCAGCGCGCGCCACCGAGCACCCGCGCTACATGTACGGGACACAAGATTGGCGGCGCGCCTTTTGCCTCTCCCGGACTGAACAGGCTATCCGGCACCGTTTCCATGTTTGGCCGTGCCGGAATGGGACATTTCCGTCCCTGCCGGAGACCAGTGATGCCGAGGGCCGCGGTCACGACGCTGTACGCACCATCCGCCGGGCACGGCCGGGATGCACGCCTGGCGTGGGTGGATGGGGCCAAGGGTCTCTGCATTGTGCTCGTCGTCATGATGCACAGCGTGATCGGCGTCGAAGACGCTCTCGGCACCACGGGCTGGCTGCACCCGGTTGTGGCCTTCGCCACGCCTTTTCGCATTCCTGCCTTTTTTCTGTTGGCGGGGCTGTTCCTGTCGCGGGGGATTGAAACGCCCTGGGCGCAGTATCTCGACCGCAAGCTCGTTCACTTCGCCTATTTTTACCTGCTGTGGGCCGCACTTCAGATCGCGCTCAAGACCGGTATCCCGCTTGGTTTGGGACCAGCGCTTCAGGCCTATACGCTGGCGCTGGTGGAGCCGTTCGGCACGCTCTGGTTCATCTATCTTCTGCCGCTGTTTTTTATCGTGACCAAAGCCCTGCGCCGTGTGCCCGTTATAATCTTGCTTGGTGTGGCTGCCGCGCTGGAAATATTGCCGATCCATACAGGATCAACGCTCATCGATGAGTTCGCGTCACGCTATGTCTGGTTTCTCGCCGGCGCCTTTGGCGCACCGTGGATATTTGCATGGGCTGATGTTGTGCGGAGCCAGAAAGCCACAGCCCTGCTGCTGATCGGCACGCTGGGAACCATGAATGGCCTGCTCGTCGCGGGTCATCATGCAGGCCAGCCCGGCATCAGCCTGCTGCTTGGATTGTCAGGCGCGCTTGGGCTGATTGCGGTGGCCGTGATCTTAACGGACACATGGGCAGGCCGGATTGTGCGTGAGGCTGGCCGCCATTCCATCATCATCTATCTGGCATTTTTTCTGCCCATGATCGGCTTGCGCGTGCTGCTTGTGCAAAGCGGTGCAGCCGTGACTT
>JBOFFO010000402.1:0-2960 GCA_051648665.1 Beijerinckiaceae bacterium
TCCATTCGGCGCGCTGGCCTGGCTTGCCAATCTCGCGGGGGCGCAGGGCCGCGCCATTCCGGCAGGCACCGTCATCATCACCGGCAGCCTCATCCCGACCTTTGAATTGCTGCCGGGCATGAATGTGCGCTTCTCCATCGCCGGCCTCGGCGCCGTAGACATGCACATCAATTGAGAAACGGCGCGCTTATAGCGCTGGATTCAAGAATCAAGACGCACGCGCTAAAGCGCGTGCATGCGCATCATCGCCTCGAAATGCCGATCGGCCTGATAGGCCATGACCTGCCGCCATTCCCGCGCCGTCTGCTCGATCATCGCATCGGGAATGATTTTCAGCGGCATGCCCATGGAAGCGGCCAGCACCTGCTGGCGGCAGGCGCGTTCGAGAAAATACAATTCGTCGAACGCCAACGCGCAACTCTCTGCGCCGACGGTGACGCCGTGATGATCGAGAAAGATAATGTCGGCATGCGGATTGTTTTTCTGCGCTGCTGCGATGCGCTCACCCTCTTCCGCTGTCAGCGCCACGCCGCCAAAACCCTGATAGGCGAGGCGGCCATGGAAGCGGCACGCGGTCTGGTGCGCCATTTCCAGCCGGCCACCCTCGATCATGGTCAGTGATGTGGCGTAAGGCATATGGACATGGAAAATCGCCTTGTGGCGCGGGTTGGCGCGGTGGCCGGCGATATGGATATTGCGCGCAGTCGCCTCAACCTCACCCACGCCTTCGAGAATATTCCCGGCCCCGTCGATCATCAGCAAATTATCCGGCTCCATTTCCCGCCAATGGATGCCGTAGGGGTTGATGAGATAGCGTTCGTCTGCGCCCGGCACGACGACAGAGAAATGGTTGCAGATGCCTTCGTTAAAATCATGCAGCGCGGCAAGGCGCAGCGCAGCGGCGAGATGGCGGCGGAGATTTACTGAACTGGACATTGGCTGGTCTTTCCTTGGCATATCACAATGGCGCAATCACGCAGCCTGCTGCAATCAGCAAAAAGCCCGGTGGAGGCCGGGCCTTTGCATATGATTCGGGATTGCAAGCGATCAGCGCGGCGACAGCATCATCGTCATCTGGCGGCCTTCCATCGACGGCTCGCTCTCGACCTTGGCGATGTCGGCGATATCCTGCTTGACGCGTTCCAGCACCTTCATGCCCAGATCGGTGTGCGCCATTTCGCGGCCACGGAAGCGCAGGGTGACCTTCACCTTGTCACCTTCCTCGAAGAAGGTTTTCATCGCCCGCATCTTCACATCGTAATCATGCTTGTCGATGCCCGGACGCAGCTTGATTTCCTTAACCTCGATGACCTTCTGCTTCTTGCGCGCTTCCGCCGCCTTCTTCTGCTCCAGAAAGCGGAAACGGCCATAATCGAGAATCTTGCAGACCGGCGGCTCGGAGTTGGGCGCGATCTCTACAAGGTCGAGACCGGCATCTTCGGCCAGTTTCAGCGCATCGAGAAAATTCATCACGCCGCGGTTCTGACCCTGATCATCGATCAGCTGGACTTCACGGACGCCGCGAATGTCGCGGTTGGCGCGGGGCCCCTCCTTCTGGGGCAAAGGCATGGCACGGTAGGGACGACGAATGGCGGTGTTCTCCTCTGTACGGGCTCTTCCTCGCGAACCCGCACGCGTTTTGACACAAGGCGCGCGCAAAGAAAATGGGTCTGACGCAGAGACCGGCGGCAAAGCCAGCGGTTCGCAAAGGCTGCGCGCCCGGCTATGGGCGCCGCGCGGAGCGACGGGCGATCAGTTCTTGATAGATGTGCAGGGTGCCGGCCACGGTCCGCGCTGAAGAGAACACATCCACCACCTGCGCGCGCTGGCGCGCCGCCATGCTGGCCCGTTCTGCGGGCGACAGCCGCAGCGCTTCCATAAGCCCGGCTGTCAGCGCCTCAACGTTGCCCGGCGCGACCCGCCAGCCCGTGCGTTCTGGTTCAGGACAATCCGGCGGCGCGCGCACGGTTTCGGCCAAGGCCCCGAGGTCGGACACGACCACCGGCGCTCCCATCGCCTGCGCTTCGACCGCGGTGCGGCCAAAGGCTTCCGGCTCGATCGACGGGACGGCCACCACATCGGCAAGCAGGCAGGCGGCGGGAATATCATCGCAATGGCCAACCCGGCGCACCACCCCGTCCAGCCCGCTGTCGCGAATCAGGGCGTCAATCTCCGCCGTGTAATCGCCGCGCCCCTGATCATCCCCGGCTAGAATGAACACGGCATCGGCGAAGCCGGAGGCACGGACCAGGGCGGCCGCCCGAATAAACTCGATCTGGCCCTTCCAGCGCGTCAGCCGTGCCGGCAGCAGCACCACGCGCTGGCCGGGCGCGATGCCCCAGAGCTGACGCAACCGGTCCAGCTGCGGCGGCGCGATGCGCGCCGGATCGAACACGGCCATGTTGGTGCCGGAATAGAGAATCCGGATGCGGTCGCGCGCATCCGGCCACTGCCGGAAAATTTCGCGCGCCGTATATTGGGAGTTGGCAATGACAATATCACCGCGCGCCATGATCGAATTGTAGGTGCTCTTGACCGGCAGGCGGGCGGAATAGGCGCCGTGATAGGTGGTGACAAAGGGCAAGCCAAGCCGCCGCGCCACATTGATCGCGGTCCAGGCGGGCGCGCGCGAGCGCACATGAATGAGGTCTACCCGTTGCTTGCGGCAGAGCGTCTGCAACCGCAGGATGTTGCGGGCCATCGCCAGCGGGTTTTTCGTCGCCGCCGGGAAGGGAATCCATAACGACCCTTCTCTCTGCAGGGTTTCAACCAGCCTGCCGCCCTCCGAGGCGACCAGCGACCGCGCACCGCTAGCGGCCAGCGCCTGCGCCACATCGAGCGTCGATTGTTCCGCACCGCCGGCATCGAGCGCGGGAATAATCTGGAGAATGTTGCGGCCGGACAAGCCGTGCCCCCCCGCCAGAGCAGGCGCGGCCAGTGCGGGTTCTGCCGCATAACCG
>JBOFFO010000403.1:0-2219 GCA_051648665.1 Beijerinckiaceae bacterium
GAGGCGGCGCGTGTTGATCGCGGCCGGCTCAATGCCGGGCTGGTGGAATCAGCGGAGCGGTTGCGCGCCAGCGAAAGCCGCATGGCGGCGCTGGAACAGCGTCTGGCAACAATGGAGAGCAGTGAAAATGCCGTGCGCGCGTCCTTGCAGGCGCGCCGCGCCCTGATCACGGAGGTGCTGGCGGCGCTGCAGCGCATGGGCCGCAAGCCGCCGCCGGCGATTTTCGTCAGACCGGAGGATATTCTATCCGCCGTGCGTGCCGCCATCGCGCTCGGCGCGGTGATGCCGGAACTGCGCGCGGAGACCCAGGCACTCGCCGCTGATCTCGCTTCGCTGGTGCGCATCAGGGAAGGCATGGCGGAAGAGCGCAATCGGCTGACCGGTGAAATGCGCGTGCTGTCGGAGGAGCGTCTCAAGCTCGCCGGCCTGATGGAGGCCCGCCAGCAGCAGCTCAAGGACAGTGAGAAAAGCGCATCCGCCGAGGCGCAGCGCGCCATCGCACTGGGTCAGCAGGCCAAAAATCTGCGTGAGCTGCTTCAAAAATTCGAGAGCGACATTGCCGCCGCCACCCGCGCGGCGGAGGAAGCGGCGCGCGCGCAGGCCGGGTTGAGCCGCGAGGCGCAGGACCGCATGGCGGCGCTTGCGGCAAAGGACCCGGCCCGGCTTCAGCCGAAAATTGCCTTCGCACAGGCCACGGGAACGCTGAATTTGCCGGTCGGCGGTGCTATCCTGCGCAAATTCGGGGAACCGGATGATTCGGGGAGTCCGGCGCGTGGCATGACCATTGCTGGGCGCTCCGGTGCGATTGTAACCGCGCCAGCGGATGCATGGGTGGCCTATGCCGGGCCATTCCGCTCATTCGGGCATCTCTTGATCCTGAATGCCGGCGGTGGCTACTATATTCTCCTCGCCGGCATGGAGCGGATGACGGTGGAGTTGGGACAGTTCGTGATCGCCGGCGAACCGGTGGCGATGATGGGCAAGACAGCGGCGCAGGCGGTCAGTCAGCCTGCGGCAGGCGGGGCGGACACAAACCAGCCCGTTTTGTATGTAGAGTTTCGGAAAGACGGCGCTTCGATCGATCCAGCGCCCTGGTGGGCCCGGTCGGACATGGGAAAGGTACGCGGATGATGCGTAAATTCGGTTTGGTTCTGGTCGGCGCCGCGCTTGGCGCCAGCGCCGTGACCCTTGGCACGCACACGTCGCTGCTCAACAGTACGGCAGCCGTCGCCGCTTCGTCGGAAACATACCGGCAGCTCTCGCTGTTCGGTGATGTGTTCGAGCGCATCCGCACCGACTATGTCGAGAAGCCGGATGAGAAGAAGCTGATCGAATCGGCGGTGAACGGCATGCTGTCGTCGCTCGACCCGCATTCGAGCTATCTCGACACCAAGGCCCACAAGGACATGCAGGTGCAAACCCGCGGTGAGTTCGGCGGGCTTGGGATCGAGGTCACGATGGAAGAGGGGCTGATCAAGGTCGTCTCGCCCATCGATGACACGCCGGCGGCGCGCGGCGGCATCATGGCCAATGACATTGTCACGCACATTGATGGCGAGCAGGTGCAGGGCCTGTCGCTCAACCAGGCCGTCGAAAAAATGCGTGGTCCGGTGAAGACCAATGTCGTGTTGAAAATCGTGCGCAAGGGCCGCGCCGAGCCGTTCGATGTGACGTTGATGCGGGATACGATTCGCATTCAGGCCGTGCGTTCGCGGCAGGAGGATGATGTCGCCTATATTCGCGTCACCACCTTCAACGAGCAGACCACCGAAGGCCTCAAGAAGGCCATCGACAAGCTCGCGGCGGATATTCCTGCCGACAAGATGAAGGGCTTCATCATCGATCTGCGCAACAATCCCGGCGGCCTGCTTGACCAGTCCATCACCGTTGCCGATGCGTTCCTCGACCGGGGCGAGATCGTCTCGACTCGCGGCCGCAACGCGGATGAAACGCAGCGCTTCAATGCCAAGGCCGGCGATCTGACCAAGGGCAAGCCGGTCATCGTGCTGATCAATGGCGGCTCCGCGTCGGCGTCCGAAATTGTCGCCGGCGCATTGCAGGATCACAAGCGCGCGACGGTCATCGGCTCCAAGAGTTTCGGCAAGGGGTCAGTGCAGACCATCATTCCCATCGGCGCGTCCGGCGCCATCCGCCTGACAACGGCGCGCTATTACACCCCGTCAGGCCGGTCGATTCAGGCCAAGGGCATCGAGCCGGAT
>JBOFFO010000404.1:0-3747 GCA_051648665.1 Beijerinckiaceae bacterium
CGGGCGCGATGCAGGCGACCTCGACGATTTATGTCGGCCTGCAGTTGCTGTTGCCGGGAGAAATTGCGCCAGCGCACAAGCATACGCCCAGTGCCGCGCGGATCGTGGTGGAAGGGGCTGGCGGCTATACGGTCGTCGATGGCGACAGGCTGCCGATGCACGAAGGCGATCTCATTCTGACGCCGGGCGGCTGCTGGCATGATCACGGGCATGGCGGTGACAAGCCTGTGGTGTGGCTCGATGCGCTTGACCTGCCGCTGTTTGTCTATCTCGAAGGATCGTATGCGGTGGAAGCGCCATTGCAGAATCCGCGCAACCGGCCCGATCCGTCCGAAGTGGAATACAGGGCGGCTGGCCTTGCGCCAACGCGCCGGCGCGACAAGCCGCCGCCGGCGGATTATCCGATGATGCGCTTCCCCTGGGCGCGCACGGAAGAGGCGTTGCGGCATTATGGGCAATATGCCGATGGCGGCATAGTCGAACTCGATTACATCAATCCCGAAACCGGCGCGTCGTGCCTGCCGACTCTTGGGTTCACAGCAACCATGCTGCGCGCTGGCGAAACGGCAAAGCCCGTGCAGCGCTCATCAAGCGCAGTGTTTCATGTCATCGGCGGCAAGGGACATTCCATTGTGAATGGCCAGCGGATTGACTGGCAGGCGAAGAGCACCTTTTCCGCCCCGGTGTTCGCAACGATTGACCATTACGCCGATGGTGGCGCGCCGGCCTTCCTGATCCGCATTCACGATGCGCCATTGCAAGAGCGGCTCGGCTTCTACGAAGAACGTGCGCGCTGAGGTTTGGGCCATGATTTTTTACGGCTATTTCCGGTCATCGGCGGCCTATCGCTGCCGCATCGCCTTTAATCTGAAGGGGCTTGAGCCTGAAACTGTCTTTGTCCATCTGCGCAAAGGCGAGCAGCGCGGCGTGGCGTTTCTCGGCGTCAATCCGCAGGGGCTGGTGCCGGCGCTCGAAGAGGGCGGGCAAATTCTGACGCAGTCGCTGGCCATCATTGAATGGCTCGATGAAACCCATCCGCATCCGCCCCTGCTGCCTAACGATCCGTGGGCGCGGGCGCAGTGCCGGGCGCTGGCGCTGTCGATTGCCTGCGATATTCACCCGCTGCAAAATTTGCGCGTGCTCGACTATCTGCGGAGCCATTTCGGACAGGATCAGGCCGGGGTTGATGCGTGGTGCCGGCGCTGGATCGAGAGCGGGCTGGCGGCGTTCGAGGCGCAGCTCAACCGGCTTGGCTCCGCCGGCGCCTTCTGCTTCGGCGACCAGCCGACATTGGCTGATCTCTGCCTGATCCCGCAGATATTCTCCGCCGCGCGCTTCGGGGCGGACATTGGCGGGCTTGCCACGCTCCAGCGGATTTCCGCTTCGGCGCAGGCGCATCCAGCGTTCATAGCGGCACACCCGTCGCGCCAGCCTGATACCGAAGCTTAACATTGGCCGGATGGGGTGGGCGGGGCACGGTTTTCGCCATCCGGGGCTTGCGGGCAGCGCCTCCGCCATGCGCTAATCGGTCCATGACCGGCGGCAAGCCGGACTGAACAAACGACAGAAGGGGAAACATCGATGACACTCAACCGCAGACATGTGATGGCCGGCGCGGGCGCAGCCTTGGCGATGCCGCTGGTCTACTCCGGCGCGCGCGCGCAGGCGCAGGTGACGCTCAAGCTGCACCATTTTCTGCCGCCGGTTTCCAACGGTCATGCGAAAATGCTCGCGCCCTGGGCCAAGAAGGTCGAAGCGGACAGCCAGGGCAAGATCAAGATCGATATTTTCCCGTCGATGCAGCTCGGCGGCACTCCGCCACAGCTTTACGATCAGGCGCGTGACGGCGTGGTCGATATTGTCTGGACGCTGCCGGGTTCGACGCCGGGCCGTTTCCCGACCACTGAAGTGTTTGAGTTGCCGTTCCTGTGCGGCGAAAAAGGCATCGTCAACGCCAAGGCGTCGCAGGAATTCGCCAATGAATTTCTCAAGGACGAAGTGAAGGACGTGAAGCTCCTGTCCTACTGGGCACATGACGCCGGGCATATTCACGCCAACAAGCAGATCAAGACGATGGACGACCTGAAGGGGCTGAAGCTGCGCAATCCGACGCGGCTGGCGGGCGAGGCGCTGAAAGCGCTCGGCGCTGTGTCGGTCGGCATGCCTGTGCCGCAGGTGCCGGAAAGTCTGGCGCAGCGCGTCATCGACGGCGCTGTGGTGCCGTGGGAAGTCGTGCCGGCGATTAAGGTGCATGAGCTGGTGAAATTCCATACCGAGATCAAGGGTTCGCCGACGCTGTATGCGGCGAGTTTCTTCCTTGCCATGAACAAGGCGAAATTCGACAGCCTGCCGGCTGATTTGCAGGCGGTGATCGACAGGAATTCCGGTCTCGCCTTTGCGGAACTGGCCGGAAAAATGTGGGATGATGAAGCGGTGCGCGTGCGCGACATGGTGGCCAAGCGCGGCAATACAATCACGGTGCTGGAAGAATCCGAGCGCAAGCGCTGGGAAGACGCGACGAAACCTGTGCATGTGGCGTGGATTGAACAGGTGAAAGCCAAAAATCTTGATGGCGCCAAGATGATCGAAGCGGCGCGGGCGCTGGTGAAAAAGCACAACGTTTAAGCTGCGCTGCGACAGGCGCTGTTGCTCTGCGGTCCGCCATTGGCGGGTCGCTTTGCCGCCGAAAGGTCATCACCCATGACTGACCCTGAATTGCCGGTGGAGGCCGGCGGGCCTGCGACCCGCCGCGACGATGCCCTGTCGCGCGCCACAGCTTTTGTCGCCGTTTGCGGCGGCGTTCTGGCACTGGCCGTGGCTGTGCTGGTGACGGCCAGCGTGGCGGGCCGCTGGCTGTTCAATGCGCCGATCGATGGTGATTTTGAATTTGTAAAAATGGCGACGGCGGTGGCGATATTCTCGTATCTGCCGTTCACGCAGGCGCAGCGCGGTAATATCGTGGTTGATACCTTTACGATGGGCCTGACCAACGCTGCGCGGCGGCGCATTGATGCGTTCTGGGATCTGGCTTACGCGGCGTTCACGGCATTTCTCGCCTATGCGTTGTTCAACGGCACGCTTGATGCCATCAAATCCGGCGAGACGACGATGCAACGGCAATTGCTGGTGTGGCCAAGCATCGGCGTTGCCATGCTGCTCTGTGCTGTTCTCGCACTGACGGCAGCTCTAACGGCCGTGCGGCTGCTGAAACAGGAACAGCGGACGGTCCGCTCATGAGCGGCACGATGGTGGCCCTGACCGGTTTTGCCGTTATGCTGCTGATGATTGCAGTGCGCGCGCCCATTGGCTTCGCCATGCTGCTCGTCGGCGCGGCGGGCTACATGCATCTGTCCAGCGGGCAGGCGTTTTTCGGTTACATGAAAACCAACGCCTACCAGCAATTCGCGAATTATACGCTGTCGGTTATTCCGCTGTTTATTCTGATGGGCGCACTGGCGGAACGCGCCGGTATTGCGACGGCGCTGTTCAAGGCGGCGGAACGCGGTTTTGGCCGCTTTCGCGGCGGGCTGGCGATGGCGGTCATCGGGGCGTGCACGGCCTTCGGCGCGATCTGCGGTTCGTCTGTGGCGACGACAGCGACTTTCGGGCGCGCGGCGCTGCCGGAATTGCTGCGCGCGCGTTATGATGGCGGGCTGGCGACCGGCACGATTGCGGTTGGCGGCACGCTCGGCATTCTTATTCCTCCCTCTGTAATTCTCGTTGTCTATGCCATCACGACCGAACAGA
>JBOFFO010000405.1:0-1707 GCA_051648665.1 Beijerinckiaceae bacterium
CGTCCGACGATTTATGACGGCTCGGCTTAATCCCAAAAGGGATGCCCACTTTTGGGGCCGATTTTTTTGACGGATCCGCTTTTCGGAAAACCGCTTCGCACTTTTCCGGCCGATCCTTTACGCCAGCCCGGCGGCCTTCAGCGTCTTGTGGGCGCGGATCACCGCCTGAAGCTGTCCCTCGGTCGAACGGTCGCCGCCATTCACATCCGGGTGCAGGCGCTTGAGCATGTCCTTGTAGCGGGTCGAAACCTCCGCCTTGGTCGCTCCCGGCTCCAGTCCCAGCACCTCGTAGGATTTGCGGGCGGCGTTGCCGATGCTCGGCGCTTCCTCATGAAGGCGGCTGCGGCGCTGGCCACGCGGATTGAACCCCGCCGCCTTGAAGGCGCCGAGCGGGTCCTGCCAGTCCATATGCTCCGGCTTGGCGGTCCGGCGCGGGCGGGCGCCATCCTTCAGGGGTGCAGCATTCTGGCCCATTTTCCAGGTTGGACGATGGCCGGTCAGCGCATCCTTCTGCCAGGCCTGGATCTGCTCGTCCTCCATATCCTTGAAGTAGTTGTACTTGGAATTGTAGGCGCGGACATGGTCCATGCAAAACAGGAAATACTCGCCTTCCCGGTCGCGGCCCTTGGGTGCGCGGTACATGCCGGCGTTGCGGCAGCCCTTGTGGTCGCACAACCGCTCGTCCGGCCGGGCGGTCGGATCTTCCGCCGGCTTGATGCGGATTTTGTCGAAGAGGCGGGCGTTGAGATTCATGAACCTGCTATTATGGGGGAGGGCGGCGATTCCGCCAAGATGAAACCAACAGCGAAACGGACATCAAGGCATGACCAGAGAGCAACGGATTACCGCCATCCTGCGCGCGGCGCTTGAACCGGCTGTGCTTGAGGTGATTGATGAATCCCACCAGCATGCGGGCCATGCCGGCGCGCGCCCTGAAGGGGAAACCCATTATCGCATTCGTATTGCAGCCGTAAATTTTGCCGGCAAATCACGGGTAGAGATGCATCGTCAGATCAATGGGTTGCTGCAATCTGAATTTGACCAGGGTCTACATGCGCTGGCCATTGAAGCGCGCCCGGCCTGAGCGTTTTTTGCGTTCCCTATGCCGGCAAAATAATCGGTATGTCAGGCGGGCCGCCGCGCAGAATCCGGTCGGCCAGAGTCGGGATTGCGGCGGGCAGGATAGCGGGTTGCTGCTCCAAAAGCTCGGCCAATGGCCACCAGCGCACGGCCTCCACCGGATCCATGTCCGTCTCCGCCAGCCGCGCCGTATCGAACCGGTCATCGGGCGTGCGCATGAGGAAATAGGTTTCCTCGCAGTAGGAGGCCTTGATGAACTGGTCGCGCAGGGCTGCGCAGGTCGCCACCACCGGACCAAGCGGCACGCCGCGGATGCCCATTTCCTCGTCAATCTCGCGCAGCGCCGCCTGCTCCGCCGTCTCGCCCGGATCAATGCCGCCGCCCGGCGTATACCAGAACAGGGCGCGGCCGGGGTGGCGGGCGGCATAGGCGGGCGATGCGCGATATTGGATCAGCAGCAGCCGGTCCGCCGGGTCGAACACCAGCAGACGTGCGGTGCGGCGCTCTATCATCGACATGGGAAAAAGCGCTCGGCCTGCATCACGGCACATGATCCCAGCTTAAGAGTTGAGTTTGGCCAGATCGACATTGCCGCCGCAGACCAGCACGCCGACACGCTCTCCCTTC
>JBOFFO010000406.1:0-5873 GCA_051648665.1 Beijerinckiaceae bacterium
GGCAGGAAACCGCCGCGCGCGGCATGCCCATCCGGCCCGGCCTCGGACTGACGATAATGCGGCAGGAACAGCAACCAATGGCCAGAGGCAGGTATCGCCTCGCCCGGCTGCAATTCAGGCTCATCGCGATCCAGCGTCGCCGCAAGGCGCTGCATTGGGCCGGACGGCACAGAATCGACTGCCGATTGCGTGCGACCGATCCACGCAGTCCACGCCTGTTCATCGAGCACCATGGGCTTCTCCCGTTCGCAACGATTTATTGGCTTGCATAACGCTCGAGCGTCAGGCCATCGAGTGAAATCGCAGGCTGCCGCTGCATCATCACATCCGCCACCAGCCTTGCGGAACCTAGCGCCATCGTCCAGCCAGACGAGCCATGCCCGACATTGATGAACAGCCCGCGCACTGGCGTTGCGCCGAGCAGCGGCGGCCCATCCGGCGTCATCGGCCGGCGGCCAACCCAGAAATCCGGCTGCGCAGGAGCCGTGACGCCGCGCGGAAACCATTCACGCGCCACCTTCAAAAGAGTCTGGCACGGCACAGGATCGGCGGTCAGGGATGAATCGGACAATTCCGCCGTGCCGGCGATGCGCACGTCGTCGCCCATGCGCGTCAACGCTGTTTTGTAGGCGTCATCCATCAGTGCGGCTTTTGGCGCAAACAGCGGCTCCGTCACCTTCAACGTCACGGAATATCCCTTCACGGGATAGAGCGGCAAATCAATCCCGAGCGGTTTTGCGAGGCCAACACTTTCGATCCCGGCGGCAATCACCACCGCATCAGCGGCGAGAAATTCTTCTCCTGATGCGCTTTTGACAACCACGCCCCGCACCGCCCCATTGTCGCCAGCAGCGATGCCAGTCATCGTCCCGCCGAACCGGAACTGCACACCGGAATCAGCAAGGCTGGCGTGGAGTTGACGCGCAAACATAGCGCAATCGCCGGCCTCATCATCGGGCAGATACAAACCACTGTGCAAGGGCGCTTCACGCGCTGCCAGCGCCGGCTCGATCGCGCAACACAGATCCGCATCCAGCTCCTGATGGGCAATCCCAGCCTCACGCAGAACGGCCATGGCCGGATCGTTGAGCGCGCGATCTTTCGCGGTACGGAAAAGTTGTAAATAACCTTGCGTCTGGTGATAATCGATGCCGAGTTCGCGGCGCACCGCATGCAGCCGCTCGCGCGAAAAATACGCGATCCGCTGTGAACGTGGCTTGTTGATACGGTAATCCTGCGCATTGCAATGGCGCAGCCAGCGCCAGATCCAGCGCCATTGCGCAAATGAGGCGCGCGGCCGGAAAATAATCGCCGCCTCCGGCTTGCCGAGCGCGCGCAGAACCTTGAATGGCATGCCGGGCGCAGCCCAAGGCGTGACATAACCGGGCGCGACAATGCCGGCATTGCCAGCGCTGGTTTCCAGCGCAACGCCGGGTTGCCGGTCGATGACCGTCACCGAACAGCCCGCGCGCGCGAGTTCGTAGGCTGTTGTGACACCGATGATGCCCGCGCCGCAGATGATGACGTGCATGCGTGCTCCTCCCCTCTTGCGAAACGCAACCCTGCCGGATTTGTCAACCGGGGAATACGCGGCAGGCGTGCATGGTTGCGGTGCATGACGCCCGTGCTTGCACCAGCGCGGCACCGCGCTACAGTCCGCGCATGCAATCCCATCCTCGCCTTAGCCTTGCCACCGATATTGGCGGCACCTTCACCGACATTGTGCTGGAACGCGGAGCGCAGCGCTGGACGACAAAGGTTCTCACTACGCCATCTGCGCCAGAACAGGCCGTGCTGGATGGCACGCGCGCGGTGCTGACGCAGGCCGGCTTTTCCTTCGCCGATCTCGAGCTGTTCGTGCATGGCACGACGCTGGCCACCAATGCCCTGATCGAACGCCGCGGCGCCAAAACGGCGCTGATCACCACCGAGGGATTTCGCGATGTGATCGCGATTGCGGATGAAGGCCGGTTCGACCAGTACGATATTTTTCTCGTAAAGCCGGAACCGCTGGTTGAGCGCGCGCTGCGCCTGACCGTGCCGGAACGCATGGATGTGCAGGGCCAAGTGCGGCTGGCGCTCAAAGAGCCGTCTGTCGAGGCGGCCGCGCGCGAATTGCAAAAGGCCGGCGTAGCATCGGTCGCCGTCTGCTACCTGCATTCTTACGTCAATCCGGCGCATGAGCAGCGCACGCGCGAAATCCTGGCGCGCGTCGCGCCGGAGATTGCGGTGACGCTGTCGAGCGAGGTGTGCCCCGAAGCGCGCGAATATGAGCGCAGCATCACCGCCATCTGCAACGCCTATGTGCAACCGCTGATCGCCGGCTATCTGGGCCGGCTGAAAGCTGCGTTTGCACGCGAGGGCTACACAAAACCCATCCATCTGATGACATCGGGCGGGCATCTGACATCGCTGGAAACAGCGCAGCAGCATCCCATCCGGCTCGTGGAATCTGGCCCGGCTGGCGGAGCCATTCTCGCCGCGCGCATTGCAGCGGAGCGGCAGTTGCCTGGCATCGTCTCGTTCGACATGGGCGGCACGACTGCCAAACTGTGCCTGATTGAAAACGCCACGCCGTTCAAGGCGCGGCTGTTCGAGATCGACCGGCAATCGCGCTTTCGCAAGGGTTCGGGCATGCCGGTGCGCATTCCTGTGATTGAAATGGTCGAGATTGGCGCGGGCGGCGGCTCGCTGGCCAGCGTGGATGCCATGAAGCGCATTCAGGTCGGACCGCACAGCGCCGGTTCGGAACCGGGGCCGGCGGCGTATGGACGCGGCGGCGAAAAACCGACCGTGACCGATGCGGATGTGGCGCTGGGAAAGATCGATCCGGAGAAATTCGCCGGCGGGCGCATTCCTATCCATGTGGACCGCGCGCAGGCCGCCATCGCCAACGCGGTTGCAACGCCGCTTGCCCTGTCCGTTGATGACGCCGCCCTGGGCATCGCCGAAGTCGTCGATGAGAATATGGCCAACGCCGCGCGCGTGCATGCAGTGGAGCGCGGCGTTTCCGTGACGGAGCGCACGCTCGTCGCGTTCGGTGGAGCTGCGCCGCTGCATGCCTCACGGCTGGCGGAAAAGCTCGGCATTGCCCGCGTGCTGGTGCCGGCGGATGCGGGTGTCGGTTCCGCTGTCGGCTTTCTGCGTGCGCCGGCAGCCTATGAGCTGGTGCGGTCGCGCTATATGCGGCTTGACCGGTTCGATGCGGCGGCTGCAACCGCGCTGATTCACAGCATGGCGGCAGAAGCGCGCGGCCATGTGGACAGCGCTGCCCACGGCGCGCCGGTTTTTGAAACCTGGCAGGCGTTCATGCGCTATGCCGGTCAGGGCCACGAAATTGCCGTTGCCCTGCCAGAACGGGCTTTCATGGCCGCCGATGCGGAACGGCTGCGCAACGATTTCGAGGCGGAATATACAAGGCTGTTCGCCCGGCATATTCCAAACTCGATTATCGAAATCATGAGCTGGTCCGTTCTGGTCACGACCCGGACAGATCAACCCGAGCCTGTGGGCGGGACTGCGGTTGCGCCAGTGCCAAAGGCCATCGGCGCGCGCGACGTGCTCGATACCGGCACAGGACAACGGGTGCGCGTGCCCTGCTTTGCGCGGCATTCCATCAGTAAGGGCGCGCAGATTACCGGCCCCTGCCTGGTTATCGAGGACGGCACATCAACCTATGTGTCCGCCAAATTCGACGTAACTGTCGATGGTGGCGGCGCGTTGCTGCTGATGCGCAAGGCGGGAGCCTGAGCCATGACCCTTTCGCCGATTCAAATTCAGATCATGTGGAACCGCCTGATTGCGGTGGTGGAAGAGCAGGCGCAGGTGCTGCTGCGCACGGCTTTCTCGCCCATTGTGCGCGAGGCCGGCGATCTCTCCGCAGGCGTGTTTGACCGCAAGGGGCGAATGATTGCGCAGGCAGTCACCGGCACACCCGGCCATGTCAATTCGATGGCGGATGCGATGCCCTATGTCTTGCAGCATTTTCCGCTCGATACGATGAAGCCGGGCGATGCCTATATCACCAACGACCCGTGGATGGGGACCGGCCACCTCAACGATTTTGTCGTGACAACGCCCTGCTTCCATCGCGGCAATCTGGTCGGGCTTTTTTCCTGCACCAGCCACCTGATGGATATTGGCGGCCTCGGCTTTGGCCCGGATGCCACCGATGTGTTCATGGAAGGGCTTTATATTCCGCACCTGAAATTGCTCGACCAGGGCCGCGTTAATGAAACGCTGATGGCGATGATCCGTGCCAACACGCGCCTGCCCATCGACACCGAGGGCGATGTCTATGCTCTTGCGGCGTGCAACGATGTTGGCGCGGCGCGGCTGACGGAGATGCTGGAGGAATTCGATCTCGATCATTTCGATGCACTGGCCGACCATATCTGCGACCGCTCGCGCGAGGCCGTGCTGGCGGAAATTGCAAAACTGCCGAAGGGATCATGGAGCAATTCCATGATTACCGACGGTTATGATGAGCCGATCACGCTGACGGCGACAACCACGATTTCCGATACCGGCATCCATGTGGATTTCACGGGCACCAGCCCAACAGCGAAACGCGGCATCAATGTGCCGTTGACCTATACCACTGCCTATACCGTGTTCGGCCTGGGATGCGTGGTCGCTGCGCATGTGCCGAATAATTTCGGATCACTCCAGCCGCTGACAGTGAGCGCGCCGCAAGGCGCCATCGTGAATGCGCAAAAGCCTGCGCCCGTGGCGATCCGCCACATCATCGGGCAAATGCTGCCGGATGTTGTATTTGGCTGCCTGCGCCAATGCATTCCCGACCGCGTGCCGGCGGAAGGCACATCGTGCCTTTGGAATTTGAATTTGCGCGGCGCGACCGAGCAATCGAGCGGCAATTATGGGTTCAGCATGACGGTGACCTCCAATGGCGGCACCGGCGCGCGGCCTGCGGCGGATGGCCTGTCTGCCACCGCCTACCCCTCCGGCGTGAAAGGCACGCCGGTGGAAATTGCCGAGCAGATCACGCCGCTGCTTTTCTGGAAAAAAGAGTTGCGCCCTGATTCCGGCGGCGCGGGTGCAACGCGCGGCGGGCTTGGCCAGATTATCGAAATCGAAAGCGCCATCGGTAAATCTTTTGACCTGCTCGCCGCGTTCGACCGCGTGGATTATCCGCCGCGCGGGCGCGATGGCGGGGGCGATGGCGCGGCCGGTGTTGTGGCGCGGCGCAAGCCAGACGGCACGCAAACGCCCATGCGGGCGAAGGGCGCGCAGACCATCGCCGCAGACGAGCGGCTCATTATTCATACACCCGGCGGCGGGGGCATCGGCAACCCCGCGCAACGCGATCCGGCACGGGTCGCAAAAGACCATCGCGACGGGTTTGTCAGCGGCGGCTAAGCTATAGTGAATTTATAGCGAAGCGGCGGCGCGCGCGGCCTGATCATACAGGCCAGACAAGGCCCGCAATTCCGCAGCAATGCCGGAGAGCATTTTGCTTTCCGATCCCATCGCGCGGACGGATTTCACCAGCAGCGACTCACGAATCTCGGTGTATTTTTGGCAGATGTCCGCGCCGTGCGGCGTGGTGAGCACCAGCTTTTCCTTGCCGATTTTCTTGCTCGTGACGAGTTTCGCCGCCTCCAGTTTCTTTACCGCATAAGTGACGAGGTGCATGTCCTCGATATTCAGCACGAGCGCGATATCCGAGAGGCGCTTGCCCTTGTTGCGGTGATGCACAGTGTGCATGATCAGCACATCGAGCGCCGACACGTCCGGCACACCGGCAGCAGCCATGCACCGCACCATCCAGCGATGGAAGGCGTGGCCGGCGAGGATCAAACCGAACTCAAATTCCGACAGGGCTGGCATCGCGCCAGCTGCGAGGTGAGCCG
>JBOFFO010000407.1:0-2698 GCA_051648665.1 Beijerinckiaceae bacterium
TTTTGCAACTAACTATGCGATATGCCGGCCCGTCCGGGCGTTCGATCCCGGGGCCAAGGGGAAACGCCATGTCAATCACTGCCAATGCTGGCTCGGCCAGCAGCGCTGCACCGCCAGCGGTCTCGAAAACGATTTCGCATCCGCGCCTGATCGCGGCCTGCACCATCGGCAACGCGCTCGAATTTTACGATTTCGTTGTCTACAGCTTTTTTGCACGCACCATCGGCGCGCTGTTTTTCCCATCACAGGATCCGACGGCGCAGCTCCTTCTTTCGTTCGCCACGTACGGCGTCGGCTTCTTCCTGCGCCCGCTTGGCGGTGTCGTCATCGGCGCCTATGCCGACCGCAAAGGCCGCAAGAAAGCGACCGTCCTGACGCTGATGCTGATGGCGCTGGGCACCCTGATGATCGGCCTGGCGCCGGTTTATGCGGATGCTGGCATGGCCGGCGCGGTCATCGTTCTGGCCGGGCGTCTCATTCAAGGCTTCTCCGCCGGCGGCGAAGTGGGCGCTGCGACGACTCTGCTCGCTGAACATGCGCCGCCCAAGCATCGCGGATTCTTTGGCTCCTGGCAGCTCGCCAGCCAGGGTCTTGCGGTGCTTGCTGCCGCCGCTGCGGCCTGGATCGTGAATACAAACCTGACACCGGCCCAGGTTTCTGACTGGGGCTGGCGCATTCCGTTCCTGCTGGGCGTGCTGATTGTGCCGATTGGCCTGTGGCTGCGCCGCGCTCTGGAAGAATCCCACGCCAACGAAGAGCATGAGAGCACCAAAGAAGTCTCGTCGCTGCGCCTGGCTTTCAAGGACCATCTCGGCAAGATCATCGCCGGTGTTGCGCTGATCATCGGTGGCACCGCCGCCAACGCTGTGATCGTGTTGTACATGGCGACCTATGCGGTGACGCAGCTCAAGATGGCGCCGACCACGGGCCTGCTCGCCGGCATTACCGCTGGTCTGGTGACTTTGATCGCAGCGCCGATCGGCGGCGCTCTGTCAGACCGTTATGGCCGCAAGCTGGTGACGCTTGTCTCCTACACGCTGATCCTGCTGCTGATCTATCCGGCATTCCTGTATCTCAACGCCAATCCGACCGTTCCCACACTGCTCGCTATTGTTGGCACGCTCGCCATCCTCAACGCCACCGGGGGCGCGACCGTGATCATCACACTCGCCGAAATTTTCCCGGTGGAGGTGCGCGCCACGGGCATGTCGTTGGTTTATGCGTTGGGCGTCGCCATCTTCGGCGGCTTCGGCCAGTTCATCGTGACATGGCTGATTCAGCTGACGGGCAGCCCGATCGCGCCAGCGTACTACGTCATGGCCTGTGCGCTCGCGACGATCTTTGCCTTGCGCATGATCCCGGAAATGAAAGGGCGGACGCTCAGCTGAGCCGCCCAAAGTCTTCGTCAAAGCGACCACGACAAGAGCAAGAGGCGGCGGAAACGCTGCCTCTTTTTTTTCTGCTTTCGCATTCCGTGATTCAAATCATGATCGCCCGTGCGCGAAATCAGCGCGCTCGAGCAGCCATGACACGGCACTGCCAGCGACGAGTCCCCAAAACGCCGCGCCAATATTAAGGACCGGCAGGTCAGCGACAGTCACGAGAAAACTGACAAGCGCACCCAGGGCGAAACGGCCATGAAAGCTGGTCATGAAGGCCCCGAGCAGCACGCGCAGCATGGCCAGCCCTGCAAGGGTTGCGATCAACTCCTTGGGCGCCGCCAGCATCAGCCGGGTAAAAGTCGGCGCAAACATCCCGAAAAGAATGGCCAACGCCGCTGTCACGGCCGCCGTGGCATAATGTTTGTCGCGCGGACCGGCTGAGGTGATGATGCCGTTGGTCGCACCGGTCAAGCATGTGCCGACCGCACCGGCTGCTGCGCTGAGCAGCCCACCGATGCCGCATATAACTGTCACGGCTGTGACCGGCGGGTGATGACCGGCCTGCGTCAATACCGCGTAGCCCTGCCCGTTCTGCACCAGCAAAATGGTGATGGCGAGCGGCACGACCAATTCAATCATTGCAGCGATAGAAAATTCTGGCGCAGTGAACACCGGTTGCACCATGCGCAGGCCTTCAAATGCGCCTGGCACGGCCTTGCCACCCATGGCCACCACAAGAATACCGGCCAGCAACGCGCCGATCAGCGGTGGCATGTATCGGGCAAGCAAAGGCCAGGCGGAGAGTCCGAGGAAGACCAGCACCATCGTGCCGGCAATGGCGAAATCCCCATGCAAAGCGCGGATCACATCAGTGCCGAACCGCAGAAACACACCGGCCACCATGCCCATCACAATCGGCATGGGAATCCATTGCTGCACGCGCTTGGCGAAACCTGATAAGCCCAGAACGAGAATGAGCAGGCTCGTTGCATAGAACGCGCCAATGACCTGCGCATAGCCGAGCTGTTTCATCGCCGGGCCGATCAGCACCGTGCCCGGAATGGTCCAGAACAAACATAACGGTTGCCGATAGGCCCAGATCAGGCCCAGCGTGAGCACGCCATTGATAGCGAACACGCCAAACACAAACGACGCCAATTGGCTCTGACTTAAACCCGCTTCTGTGCCAATCGAAAGAATAATGGCCAATGGCCCGGTCGCGCCAAACAAGAAGGCGATGAAACCATAGCTGATTTGCACAGGGCCGATGTCGCGCAGCATTGTGCGCAAGCCGGGTTTATCGGTGCTCAAGGATT
>JBOFFO010000408.1:0-3622 GCA_051648665.1 Beijerinckiaceae bacterium
CCATCACCGTGGTGGGGCCGCACTCCGCTTTTATCGTCGCCGCCGTGATGCTCAACCGGCCCTATCTGAAATCCGCGCGCGTGCTGGTGTCATCCCGCATCCTGATGATCCCGGCAGACAATGTCCGGCAGACCTTCAACACTGTGCCGGTCTTTGCACAGGCCATCGCCCGTGAATTGGCGATGGCCTTCCGCAGCGTGGTGAAGGAACTGAAAAATCAGAAATTGCGCAGCACCATCGAGCGCACCGCCGCGTGGCTGATCCGGCAGAACATCGAACAGGGCATGAAGGGCCGGATTGAGCTCGGCATCGAGAAAAAAATTCTTGCCAGCCGCCTCGGCATGGCGCCGGAGGTGTTGTCGCGGACCTTCGTGACATTGAAACAGTATGGCGTGGAGGTGCAGGGCAAGACAGTGACCCTCAATGACCTCGACAGTCTGCGCAAATTGGCCGTGCCGGACGACCTGATCGACGATCCGTTGCACTGAGGTCGGGCCGGGTAGCTGAATGTGCTGAATGCAGCATCGGACGATGATGCCGCCACAGGCCTCATCCCAACGCCGGACGCAAAAAAACCGGCCATCCGGGCCGGTCCTGCATCGTCAAATCCATCGGATTGGTGCCCAGGAGAGGACTCGAACCTCCACGACTTGCATCACTGGTACCTGAAACCAGCGCGTCTACCAATTCCGCCACCTGGGCATCGCCGTTTCCGGCTGGCGCGCTTTTAGGGGGCAGGTCGGGCCATTGTCAACGCCACCCGGTTGCCCCGCACGCGGAAACCATGACAAGCGTCCATTCATCCCAGAAGGCACGGACAAACCCCTGCGCGAACTTCTATTTAGCCCTGCCTTTCCGGCTTGCACAAAAGCTCTCGCCATACGACATCCGCAGGGCAAGGGGCGCGACAGGGGGCTGGCATGGCGCAGATTACGGTGGTGCGGACGGTCAAGGCGCTGCGCCGCCAGGTCGCCGCATGGCAAGCCGCAGGCGAGCGTGTGGCGCTGGTGCCGACGATGGGCGCGCTGCATGAGGGCCACATCTCGCTGGTGCGTGCGGCGCACCGCCGGGCTGATCGGGTCATCGTGTCGATCTTCGTCAATCCGACCCAGTTTGCGCCGAACGAGGATTTTTCCAAATACCCCCGCACTTTTGCGCAGGATCGCGCCATGCTCACGCAGGCCAGGGCTGACCTGATCTACGCCCCCACCGTGGATGTGATGTACCCGGCCGGTGCCTGCACCACCGTATCACTGGACGGGCCGGCAAAGGCTGGCCTTGAGGATGCATTCCGCCCCACCCATTTCGCTGGCGTCGCCACCATCGTCGCCAAGCTGTTCACCCAATGCGGACCGGATGTTGCGCTATTCGGCGAAAAGGATTTTCAGCAGCTCAAAGTGGTGACGCAGATGGCGCGCGATCTGGATTTGCCTGTCAACGTCATCGGTTGCCCTACAGTGCGCGAGCGCGATGGTTTGGCGATGTCGTCGCGCAACCGGTATCTCTTGCCAGACGATCGGGCGCGGGCCGCTGTGGTGCCGTCGGTATTGCGGCAGGCAGCGGAAAATCTGCGCAACGGCGTCACGCCAGCGCGCGCCATGAAAAACGCCCGCTCAGCACTGGAAAAGGCTGGCTTCGTCGTTGATTATGTCGAGGCGCGCGATGCCGGCACGCTGGCGCCGCTCACCCGCGGCCAGCGCGACAATATCCGCCTGCTGGTCGCTGCAAAAATCGGCGCGACGCGGCTGATTGATAATATGGCGGTGTGATCAGCGCAGAAAGCGTTTGCGCCCTTGGCGAAACAGCCAGAAACCGAGACTGCCTGCGCCGATCAGATACAGCGCCAGATGCTGCGTCCACGCCGCATGGTTCACATCAACCGTGATCATGCCGAGCTTGCGCACATAAATGGCGCCGCTCGCCACGGCGGACCACAACTGCGCCAGCGAAAAGAGCTGGAAAATCGCCAGCGCGGCTATGCCAATGAATTTGAGCGCAGGCACGCGCAGCCCGCCTTCAGGCCGCGCGCACGTTCACGATCTTGAACGTGTGCAACTCGCCTTCGGGATCGCGCACCGAGACATATTCGCCCACGACAAAGGCATGATCACCGAAACGGTAGCCCGCCTCATCGTCATCATCACTCCTGATGTTGTAATCAAAACCCCAGGTTGCACCCTTCGCGCCGCCGGCGCGATGCACGAGGTGGCCGTGCAAAGGCGCTTCATCCGCCCAAAAGCGCCGCACCGTGCACGCGGCCTTGTGCTTCTGCCAGACATCCTGATCGATATGATTCTGCGCATCGAGCGGCGCGACAAATTCATAGCCGTGCCGCATCGACCCGTCGGGAAATTCTTTCGTGCGCGCCAGATGCAGCGTGATTTTTTTCAAGGGCGCGGATGTGGTCATGGCAGGAATTCCCCCGTTGCGATGGATGATGCACTGTAACGATCCCGGCTCGCTGCCAGAATGACGTGAATCAAACCCAGCGCCAACCCTCATCGTCGAACACCAGCACGCGGCCCTGCCAGATATCCATTTCCGCCGCTTCGGCGATGGAGATGCCGCCCAGATGCGCGAGCAGCACGCGCGCCACCCCGCCATGACTGACCATAACCGTGTCTCGCGTGAGCGCGGCAATGGCCGGTTCAACGCGCGCCCACAGCATGGCGTAGCTTTCCCCGTCAGGCGGCACGAAATGCCATTTATTGCGCTGCCGCTGCTGCGCACCCTGCGGGGATTGCGCCACCACATCGCGCCAGGTGAACCCTTCCCACGCACCGAATGTCAATTCGCGCAGGCGTTCATCAGTCTTGTAATAGGGTGGATGCAGTCCCATCGCCACGCGCAGGATCTCCATGGTTTCGCGGGTGCGCTGCAACGGGCTGGCAATATAGGCGCAATCCTCCGGTACACGCGCAGCAGTGCTCAGCTTTTCGCCGACCTCTTGCGCTTGCACGCGCCCAACATCATTGAGCGGAATATCCTTCTGGCCCTGCAAGCGGCCTTCCGCATTCCAGTCCGTCTCGCCATGCCGGACGAAATAGAGCGTCAGACCGGACTTGAGCATGGCAAAAGACTATTCGCTCTTGTCGAGCGTCAGATCAGGCGCTTCCGGATTCTTCATGCCGACGACATGATAGCCGGCATCCACATGCAGGATTTCGCCGGTCATGCCGCGTCCCATGTCGGATACGAGATAGGCCGCCGTTTCGCCCACTTCCTCAATGGTCACGGTGCGGCGCAGCGGCGAATTATATTCGTTCCATTTCAGGATATAGCGGAAATCGCCGATGCCCGACGCGGCGAGCGTCTTGATCGGTCCGGCGGAAATCGCGTTGACCCGGATATTCTTCGGACCCAGATCGGCAGCAAGATAACGCACGCTCGCTTCCAGCGCCGCCTTGGCGACGCCCATGACATTATAATGCGGCATCCATTTCTCGGCGCCGTAATAGGTCAGCGTGACGAGCGAACCGCCACCGGTCATCAGCTTCTCCGCACGCTGCGCAATCGCTGTGAAGGAGTAGCAGGAGATCAGCAGGCTTTGTGTGAAATTTTCCTGCGAGGTTTCGACATACCGGCCAGTGAGTTCATTCTTGTCCGAGAAGGCAATGCAATG
>JBOFFO010000409.1:0-1661 GCA_051648665.1 Beijerinckiaceae bacterium
TCCTTGAGCGTTTTCGTGCCGGACTGCACCGGCACCACTTCCGCGCCGAGCATCTTCATGCGGAACACATTCGGCTTCTGCCGCTCGACATCAACAGCGCCCATATAGACGATGCATTTCAGGCCGAAGCGGGCGCACAGGGTCGCGGTGGCGACACCATGCTGGCCCGCACCAGTTTCGGCGATGATGCGCGGCTTGCCCATGCGCCGCGCCAGCAAAATCTGGCCCAGCACATTGTTCACCTTGTGCGCGCCGGTATGGTTCAGCTCATCGCGCTTGAAATAGATTTTCGCGCCGCCCAAATGTTCCGTCATCCGCTCCGCAAAATACAGCGGCGACGGGCGGCCGATATAATGGGTCATGTAATTGGCCATATCCGCCTGAAAGGACGGATCGATGCGCGCATCGGCGTAGGCTTTTTCCAGTTCCAGCACGAGCGGCATCAGCGTTTCGGCGACGAAGCGGCCACCGAACAGGCCGAAATGGCCACCCTCGTCCGGGCCAGTACGCAGCGAGTTGGGGCGGGTCTGCTGGTTCATAGCGGTCACTTTCCAAACGCGGCGCGGGCGGCAGCCACGAAGTTTTGAATTTTCTGCGCGTCCTTTACGCCGGGTGCGCTTTCGACGCCAGAGGACACATCCACCCCGGTCAGATTCAACCCCATGCCGCGCACGGCGTGGATCGCGCCGGCTACATTGTCCGGCGTCAGACCACCGGAGAGGATGAAGGGCTGCGTCCTCGGCAGCGCCGCGAGGATCGACCAGTCGAAGGGTTGGCCGTGCCCGCCGGGATAGGCTGCGCCCTTCGGCGGTTTCGCATCGAGCAGGATATGGTCAGCCACGGCGGCATAAGGCGCTATGACGGAGAGGTCATCGGGCGCCGAGACGCCAATGGCCTTGATGATTTTGGTCTCGTGATGACGGCGCAAGTCCGCCACACGCTGCGGCGTTTCCGTCAGCGGGGTGGCCGCCGTCGCGGAAGCCGGACCATGCAATTGCAGGAAATCGGGGGCGATGCACTCCGCCCATGTCTCGGCGGCCTGATCATCCGGCTCGACCATCAGCGCAACCTTGCGCACGGCCTTGCCCGCAATTTGCGCCAGCGCATGTGCCCTGTCCCAATCGACAGAACGCGGCGATTTCGCATGGAACACGAAGCCGATCCAGTCCGCGCCCGCATCAACGGCAGCGCGCACTGTTTCCGGCGTGGACAGGCCGCAAATTTTGATCAGGCCGCTCATGCCTGCGCCTTGCGGGAAAATTCCGCCAGCGCGCGATTAAAGCGCACAGAATCTTCCAGAAACGGCATATGTCCGATGCCGTCATACCAGTGCAGATCGGCGTGCGGCATGGCCTCTTTGATTTGCTGCGCCATCAGCGGCAGCATGACGTAATCCAGCGTGCCATGGGTGATCAGCGTCGGACTTTTCACGGTGCCCAGAAATTCGAGCCAGTTCAGCGTGCGCTTGAGCAGGGACAGGCGCACATGCGCCGGCGTCTGCATCGTCCATGACACAACGGTCTCAAATACGGCGCGCTGAACGGGGAGCGCCGTGCATTCCCGCACGAATTTGCGGGTATGCTCGATGGAAATGGCGCTGTTGGGCGAAATCAGCTTGCCGACGCGGCGCGCCAGCACGGGACCGAACTGCGACAGCTTCG
>JBOFFO010000410.1:0-2957 GCA_051648665.1 Beijerinckiaceae bacterium
GCCTGGTTCGTCAGATCATAGGTGGCATAGCAGACAAAACCGAGAATTGCGCCGTTCAATGCCGCCGCGCTCAGTGACTGTTTAGTCCAGCCTTCATAAATCGCAAAATACACGATCCCTGCGATATAGACGAGATAAAACAGGATAGCCGGCATCAGCCGGAAGCCATCATGCAACATGTCCGCCAGATGAGCGCGATAGAGCGGCTGGTTCATCATTGTCAGCCATACTGCGTCAAGTATCAGAAACAGTAAGGCTGCAGAGAGATAAGCGATGAAAAGCTGAGAGGTGGTCATGACTTCTCTTCTTTACTTCTGCATTGCACTTATAAATATTGTCCACAAATTTGAGATTTCAATGCATCGCCAGGCAAAAGCGATTCACGATGTTGGCATGATGTGAGCTTGACATCAGCTTGCGTGGCCTGATCACAGACTGCGCTCCTTGACCGCTTCCATGGCCACCGATGTTGATGTTGATGCGACAAAAGGCAGCCGTGAGATGGATTCACCCAGCACGCGGCGATAGCTGGCGATACTGTCTGTGCGCACTTTCAGTAAGTAGTCGAAGCGCCCGGCAATCATATGGCACTCCTCGATCTCACGGATTTTTCGGGCCGCCTTGTTAAACGCCATCAGCGCAGTCTCCTTGGTATCGGACAACTTGACTTCAACGAATGCGACGTGATCCAGACCCAGTTTGCGAGGATTGAGAATGGCGCGGAACCCTTGAATGTACTCTGCATCAATGAGCTGCTTAAGCCGCACCTGGCACGGCGTTTTGGAAAGCCCGATTTTGCTGGCCAGCGCCGTGATCGACATGCGGCCATCCTCGGCCAGGGCCTCGAGGATTTTCTGGTCATAGTGGTCGATTTGGCTATTTTTGATATCCATCATAGGCAAACTGGTCTAAATGACCAACAATTTCAACTGAAAAGGAAAGTAGAACGAGTAATTTCGGGCGGAAACGCGTCAAGTCTTCTGGTAGCAATGGCGCATCAGGGAGATAAGGCATGTCCAACGATACCTCAGGGACTTCGGTTTTTGCACGGTTTGCTCACCCCCTTGCATCGCCATCACCGCTTCGCGCCGCCATCACATCGGCTTACCGCCTCTCCGAAACCATTTGCGTGCCGCCGCTGGTGGCAGCAGCCAGTCTCGATGAAGATACGCGCAATGCAATCGCCGCGACAGCACGCAAGCTGGTTACCGCTTTGAGGGGAAAAAGCCGCCGCTCCGTGGTGGAAGAGCTGGTTCAGGAATACGCCTTGTCCAGCCAGGAAGGTGTAGCGCTGATGTGTCTGGCTGAGGCGTTGCTGCGCATCCCCGACAACGACACGCGTGATGCACTGATCCGTGACAAGATTGCCGATGGCGACTGGATGGGCCACCTCAGCGGCGGCCGCTCCCTCTTTGTCAATGCAGCGACCTGGGGCCTTGTGCTGACAGGCAAGCTGACTGCGCCGGTGCAGGAGGGCAGCCTGCGCGGCGCCCTCGCCCGGCTTGTCTCGAGATTTGGTGAACCCGTGATCCGCGCCGGCATCGATATGGCCATGCGCATGATGGGCGAACAATTCGTTATGGGCAAAACCATCACTGACGCTTTGGAACGAGCGAAAGAGCCGGAAGCGCAGGGCTTTGCCTATTCCTATGACATGTTGGGCGAGGCCGCGATGACCGCCGACGATGCGGTCCGCTATTTTCATGCCTATGAAAACGCTATCCACGCGATTGGCCGCGCTTCGAATGGACGCGGCATCTATAAGGGTCCCGGAATATCCATCAAGCTGTCCGCCCTGCACCCGCGTTACACACGCACCCAAGCTGAGCGCGTGATGAACGAATTGCTGCCGCGCCTGAAAAGCATCGCCCAACTTGCCAAATCATATAACATCGGCCTCAACATTGATGCGGAAGAATCCGACCGGCTTGAACTCTCCCTCGATCTTCTCGAGGCGCTTTGTCATGACCCTGCATTGAAAGACTGGAACGGATTGGGCTTTGTGGTGCAGGCCTACAGCAAGCGCTGCCCCTTTGTAATCGACTTCATCATTGATTTGGCACAGCGGTCGCATCGCCGCATTATGGTGCGTCTTGTGAAAGGCGCTTATTGGGATGCCGAAATCAAGCGCGCACAGGTTGACGGGCTGGATGGATTTCCGGTCTATACAAGAAAATCCTATACCGATGTGGCGTATATCGCTTGCGCAAAGAAACTGCTCACAGCCAGACAGCTGGTTTTTCCACAATTTGCCACCCATAACGCGCATACGCTCGCGGCCATCTATCACATCGCTGGCAATGCATTTCAGATCGGCGATTATGAATTTCAGTGCCTGCATGGCATGGGCGAACCGCTATATGAAGAGGTTATCGGCAGCAATCATCTTGACCGGCCATGCCGCATCTATGCGCCCGTTGGTACGCACGAGACGCTGCTTGCCTATCTTGTCCGCCGACTTCTGGAAAATGGCGCCAACTCATCGTTCGTGAACCGCATTGCTGACCCGGATGTTTCGATTGAAGAATTGATTGCAGATCCTGTTGAAATGGTACGCGCCATGCCTGTTGTCGGCGCGCCACACGATTCCATTGCTCTGCCTGCCGATATTTTCTTGGACAGGCGCAATTCCAGCGGCATTGACCTGTCGAATGAAGCTGCACTGGCGGCTCTCGCGAAATCCCTTCAAGCAAGCACAACGGTCAGATGGCATGCCGCACCCACCTTTGGCAAAGCGGGAACAGTGCGTCCAGTCTACAATCCCGGCGACCATCGTGATCAGGTTGGCACAGTTCAAGATAGCATACCGGAGGATGCGATTGCGGCCGTATCACGAGCCGCAGCAACCGCTCATCGCTGGGCAGCCACATCCGTTAGCCAGCGCGCCACCATGCTTCAGAAGGCAGCCGATGCGCTACAGGCACGCATGCCCGTCCTGATGGGGCTAATCATGCGTG
>JBOFFO010000411.1:0-1912 GCA_051648665.1 Beijerinckiaceae bacterium
CGGCCAGCAGGGTCGCGAGCACCGGCGGGCCGGGCGGCGGCTCCACCACTTTCACAGCGGTTTTTTCGGGGAAGCGCAGCGCCTTCACCCGTTCACGCACCTCCAGCGCAATGGCGTGACTCGGCCGCTTGCGCTTGTCCTTGGCGACGAGATTGATCTGCACATCGCCGCTATGGGGATCGCTGCGCAGATAATAATGGCGCACCAGGCCATTGAAATTGAACGGCGCAGCCGCACCGGCGTGGGTTTGCAGCGAATGGATTTCCTTCACCGGCTGCAGCACCCGGGCAATATCCTGAAGTGCGCGATCCGTTTCTTCCACGGATGCGCCGCGAGGAAGATCGAGAACCACCTGCAATTCCGGCTTGTCGTCGAAGGGCAGCAGCTTCACCGTGACATGCTGCGTATAAAACAGCGCGAGCGAGCCGATGGTGGCGACGCCAACGAGCGCCAGAAACATCCAGGCCCGTTTTTTTGTGGCGAGGATCGGCACAGCCGCGCGGGTGTAGAGCCGGCCGAGAAGGCCGCCATCAGACCCGTGCGCATCGCCGTGCGCCAGCACGGCTTTGCCGGCGAATTTCACCATCAGCCATGGCGTCACGATCACCGCGACGAAAAATGAAAACACCATCGCCGCCGAAGCGTTCGACGGAATCGGGCTCATATAGGGGCCCATCAGGCCCGATACGAACAGCATCGGCAGCAACGCGGCAACAACGGTCAGCGTCGCGATGATGGTGGGATTGCCGACCTCCGCCACGGCATCGACAGCGCCGGCGATGCGGCTGCGGCCATCCGCCATGCCCCAATGGCGGGCGATATTCTCGATCACGACAATGGCGTCATCGACGAGGATGCCGATGGAAAAAATCAGCGCGAACAGCGAGACGCGGTTGAGCGTGTAGCCCATCAGTTTCGCGGCAAACAGCGTCAGCAAAATCGTGACGGGAATGACAATGGCGACCACCATTGCCTCGCGCCAGCCGATGGCGACCCAGACCAGCAGCACGATCGACACCGTGGCAAGGCCGAGATGAAACAGCAGCTCGTTGGCTTTCTCATTCGCGGTCTCGCCATAATCGCGCGTGACATGCACGGCGACATCGGCAGGAATGACGCTGCCCTTCAGCCGTTCCACCGCCGCCAGCACATTGTGCGCAATCGTCACCGCATTGGCGCCGGCGCGCTTCGCCACAGCGAGCGAGACAGCAGGCGTGCGCTGAAATGCGCCACTGGCATCGCGCTGCAAATGTGCGACGCGATTTTCCGCCGTGTCCGTGGCCAGCATAATATCTGCGACATCGCGGACATAGACGGGGCGGTCATCGCGGGTTGAGACAAGCAGATTGCCGATCTCGTTGGCTGCGCCCAGCGTGCGCCCGGCGATGAGCGCGGTTTGCTGGCCGTCCTTGCGAATATCGCCGGCAGGAAAGGCGCGGTTGGCGCCCTCGATTTTTCCGGCCAGCGCCTGCAATGTGAGGCCGTAGCGTGCGAGACGTTCGGGATCGGGTACGATGCGCAGTTCTTCCGGCTGTTCGCCGACAAGATAGGTGTAGCCGACATCGGGCTGTTTCGCGATTTCAACGCGCAGTTCGCGCGCGACGCGGGTGAGATCATTGGCGCTCCAGCGGCCCGCCGCTTCCGGCTTTGGCGCCAGCGTGAGAACGACAATGGCGACATCATCAATGCCGCGCCCGACAATCAGCGGTTCGAGAATGCCTTTGGGAATCCGGTCGAGATTGGCGCGCACCTTTTCATGCACGCGCAAAATCGCATTGTCGGAGGGCGTGCCGACGATGAAGCGCGCGGTGACCATCGCGCCATCATCGCGCGTCTGGGAATAGACATGCTCAACGCCGTTGATGGATTTGACGATGGTTTCCAGCGGCTCGGTCACGAGCTTCACTGCATC
>JBOFFO010000412.1:0-2719 GCA_051648665.1 Beijerinckiaceae bacterium
ACCAGCGCTGCAATGGGAAACAGCCAGGTCGTGATGGGAATTTTTCCAGACGGCGCCATGTCAGCCCTGCAGGTCTTCATGCCGCGCCCGCTTGCGCGCAACAAATGTCATCCGCGCCTGATTATGGCCGATATTAGGACGATGCCGCTGCGGCTCAAATCCATGCCGTGCGAGCAGTGCGAGCATGTCTGCTTCTGTGTGCATCGACAGGCCAAGCGCGCCGCGAATCTTCCGGTAGTCCGATAACGCGGTGCGCACCAGCCCGCCCATCGCCGCCAGCAAGAAGCCGCCCTCGTAGCCGAAGCGCAGCAAGGCCAGCGCATCGGTTACCGGGCTGATGTCAGGCGGCACCACATCACCGAGCACCAGAACGCCGCCGGTTTTCAATTTCCGATGCCATTGCGCCAGCAGCGCATCGAGATCGGCAGCAGAGAGATATTGCAGCAGGGAATTGGCGACAGCCATGTCGAGCGCGCCATCGGGAATCGCCGTCTCAATATCCTCCGGCGCCAGCACCTGCATGCGGGCGTCGGCGCGATACCGTTCCGCCACACGCGCCCGCACATTCGGCGCTCCATCGCACAAATAGAGCCGCGCACAGCGCTGCGCCATGGTCAGCGCCCCGCGCGCCTCACCGCAGCCGTGGTCAAGCACAACGGCATCATCGTGTGGAATCAGCGCCGCAATGTCCTGCGCCACCCGTGCATCATGCAGCTGCTTGTGGCGCTCATTCACATAAACCGGGGAATCGCCGTCCCAATATTCCCGCCAGCTTTTCATGCCGCCTCAGCGGCGGGAGCGCCGGGACACAGATTTGATGTAGGACAGAAGCGCTTCAATGTGCGGCGGCTCCAATGTAAATTCCGGCATGCCCGGATGCCCGGTGACAATACCTTCCGCAAACGCTTCATCAAGGTCTTCCACCTTGTATTTCCGTCCGATGACGCGGAAAGGCGGCGCACGCGGGTTCGGACTCGCGCCTGTGGTTTCAACGGAATGGCATTGCACGCAATGCGTCAGCGCCAGTCTGCGCCCTTGCGCCACGGATTGCGCCGCCACAGGCTGAATGAACGGTGTGGCCAATGCAGCCAGCAGAAGGACGAAATGCAGAATAATCCATCGTGATGACAGGCGCATGCCAGACAACTCCAGAGCGATGATCGCGATGGATTGTCGCACCACGGCGAACCCGCGCCATGATCAGGCGCAAATTCCGGAACCATGCATCCGCCGTCTCCGTTTCTCCCACGGGCTACCCGAAGCAATGGAGACCATGTCATGACCCACAATCCGCAGGATCGGCCTGACGCGATGCGCCAGCCGGATCGCCCCATCATCGTTGATGAAACCGATGCGCGCGGCGGCATCAATGCCAATGTACGCTATGTGCTGATTGTTAGCACACTCGGCGCCATTCTTGTTCTGACCGCGATGTTTTTCGGATTCATCACGCCTGCCTGAGTGCGAGAAAGGCGCGGCCCCGCCGCTTCATGCCGCTTTGGCGCGCCTGACATCATCCATCATCGCCACGAAACGGTCGAACAGATAATGGCTGTCGCGCGGGCCGGGCGAGGCTTCGGGGTGATGCTGCACGGAAAAGGCGGGACGGTCCGTCAGCATGAGGCCGCAATTCGAGCCATCGAACAGCGATACATGCGTCTCTACCGCATGCGCCGGCAGCGTCGCGGGATCGACAGCGAAACCGTGATTCATCGACACGATCTCGACCTTGCCGGTGGCGTGCTCTTTCACGGGATGGTTCGCCCCGTGATGGCCCTGATGCATCTTGTGCGTCTTCGCGCCGATCGCCAGCGCCAGCATCTGGTGGCCGAGGCAGATGCCGAAGGTCGGAATTTTCCGGTCCAGAATCGCCTGGATCACCGGCACGGCATAAATACCCGTCGCCGCCGGATCGCCCGGCCCGTTGGAGAGGAACACGCCATCCGGCTTCAGCGCGATAATCTCGTCGGCCGTTGCCGTGGGAGGCACCACGGTGATGCGGCAATCGCGCCCGGCGAACAGCCGGAGGATATTGCGCTTGGCGCCATAGTCGATGGCGACGAGGTGGCGGGCATCAGCGCTGCGCTGCCCGTAATTGGCCGGCCACGACCAGTCCGTCTCGTCCCAGCTATAGCGCTGCGTCGGCGCGACATCAGGCACCAGATCCATGCCTTCGAGGCCCGGCCAGCCCCGCGCCTGCGCCAGCAGCGCAGGAATATCGAACACGCCATCGGGCGCATGGGCGATCACGCCATTGGGCATGCCCTTGTCGCGGATCAGCGCGGTCAGCGCCCGTGTATCGACGCCGCCAATGGCGATGATGCCGCGTGCCTTCAGCCAGGCATCGAACGGCTTGGCCGCCCGCCAGTTCGACGGCGCAGTGATGCCGGCGCCCAGCACGCACCCCACCGCCCCGGCGCTCGCAGCCATGTTGACCGTCTCGATATCCTCGTCATTGGCGCCGACATTGCCGATATGCGGGAAGGTGAAGGTGATGATCTGCCGGGCATAGGACGGGTCGGTCAGGATTTCCTGATACCCCGTCATGGCCGTGTTGAAGCAGACCTCGCCGACGGCCGCACCGGTCGCGCCAAGGCCAAAACCCTCGATCACCGTGCCGTCCGCCAGCACCAGAACGGCAGTCGCGCGCGGTTCGGTCCAGCCACCATCGGAGGGGTGCGCAGGTGTGTTCATGGTCATGATCCCGGAATTTGGCCGG
>JBOFFO010000413.1:0-12055 GCA_051648665.1 Beijerinckiaceae bacterium
GGACCGGCCTCGGCGCAGACCAAGGTCAACATCGGCATATCTGGCTGGACCGGCTTCGCACCGCTAACTCTGGCCAAGGAGGCCGGCATCTTCGCGAAAAACGGACTTGATGTGACGATCAAGAAGATTCCGCAGAAGGACCGCCATCTCGCGATTGCGTCCGGTGACATTCAGTGCGCCGCGACGACTGTCGAGACATGGCTCGTCTGGAATGCCAACGGCGTTGCGACCAAGCAGCTTTTCCAACTCGACAAGAGTTACGGCGCTGACGGCATGGCCGTGCGCAATAACATCACTTCGATCAAGGATCTGAAGGGCAAGACTGTCGCGGCATCGGCGCCGGGCACTGCGCCCTATTTCACACTGGCCTGGTTCCTCAAGGAGAACGGCCTTTCCGTGAAGGATGTCACCGTCGTCAATCTCGAGCCGGGTCCGGCGGCGCAGGCCTTCATTGCCGGGCAGAATGATGTGGCCATGACCTATGAGCCGTTCCTTTCGGCGGTGCGCAATGCGCCACAGGCCGGCAAGATCATCGCCACCACGCTCGATTATCCGATGGTGATGGATACGTTTGGCTGCACACCGAAATTCATTGGCGAGAATGAAGCCGCGGTGAAGGCGCTGACCAAGAGCTATTTCGATGCGCTGGAAATGATCAAGGCGGACGAGAAGAAGTCCTTCGAGATCATGGGCGCGGATGTGAAGCAGACGGGCGAACAGTTCGGCGCTTCCGCGAAATATCTGCGTTGGCAGGGCCGTGAAGAGAACAAGAAATTCTTCGCCGGCGAATTGCAGGCCTTTTCCAAGAAAGCAGGTGAACTGCTCCTCGAAATCGGCATCATCAAGCAGATGCCGAAAATCGAAGATGTGATGGACGCGCGCTTCGTTCAGTAAGCGGCAGGACGTGCGAACCGGCCGGGCTATTGCGCCCGGCCGTTTTCTTATCACCGGCAGAGTCGCTCCATGTATCGCCCGCTTGAGCCTGTCAGCCTGCCGATGCGCATTGCGCTCGGCGTCTCCTTTTTCCTGCTGTTCGTTGCGGTGTGGTCGTGGGCCACCTTTGGCGGCCATGTCAGCCGCACCTTCCTCGCCGATCCCTTCACGATGATGCAGGAAGGCTGGATCCTGCTGACAAAATACAATTTCCTCTATGATATCGGCATGACAATCTGGCGTGTGGTCGGCGGCTTTGTGCTGGCAGCCATCATCGCCCTGCCGCTCGGCATCATCATGGGCGCATGGAAGCCCGTTGAAGCGTTTTTTGAACCCTTCGTCTCGTTCTCGCGTTATCTGCCGGCCTCCGCTTTCATTCCGCTGCTGATCCTGTGGGCAGGCATCGGAGAGATGCAGAAGCTGCTGGTGATTTTCATTGGTTCGTTTTTCCAGCTTGTGCTGATGGTGGCGGTCGCGGTCGGCGGCATCCGCCGCGATCTCGTCGAAGCCTCCTACACGCTTGGCGCGAGCGACATGAGCATGGTGCGCCGGGTGATGCTGCCGGCTGCCGCGCCGGAAATCGCCGAAATTCTCCGTCTCGTGCTGGGATGGGCCTGGACTTACGTCATTGTCGCGGAGCTGATCGGCTCTTCCTCCGGCATTGGCCACATGATCGTGGATTCACAAGCGCTGCTGAATACCGGGCAGATCATTTTCGGCATCATCGTCATTGGCCTGATCGGGCTGATCTCGGATTTTCTGTTCAAGGCGCTGAACCGCTGGCTTTTTCCGTGGAGGATGGCATGAGCGCGGTTGTTATCGACAAGGTCGGGCGCGTTTTCCCCGGCCATCGCGGCGGTGCGGATGTAGTGGCGTTGCAGCCCACATCACTGGCCGTTTCGGATAATGATTTTATCACGATCCTCGGCCCGTCGGGGTGCGGCAAATCCACGATGCTGCGCATTGTCGCGGGACTTGATCGCGCCACCAGCGGGCAAGTGAGGCTTGACGGCGTTACGGTGCGCGGCCCCGGTCCCGATCGCGGCATGGTGTTCCAGTCCTACACGCTGTTTCCGTGGCTGACGATCATTGAGAACGTCGCGTTTGGATTGCGCGAAAAGGGCGTGCCGGAAAAAGAACGGCTGGCGCAAGCGCGGGAATGGTGCGCGCGCGTCGGCCTCACGGGTTTTGAAAACCATTATCCCAAGCAGCTCTCCGGGGGCATGCAGCAACGCACGGCGATTGCGCGCGCGCTTGCCAATGATCCAAAAATCCTGCTGCTTGATGAACCGTTCGGCGCGCTCGATAATCAGACCCGCGCGCTGATGCAGGAAATGCTGCTCGATATCTGGCAGCGCGAGCGCAAGACCGTGCTGTTCGTCACCCACGATATTGAGGAAGCGATTTTTCTTGGCGGGCGCTGCGTGGTGATGAGTGCACGACCGGGGCGGATCAAGGCGGATATTCCGATCACCCTGCCCTATCCGCGCCATTATACGCTAAAAACTTCGCCGGAATTTTCGGCGCTGAAAGCGCGGCTGACCGAAGAAATCCGCGCTGAAGCTGTGCTGGCGGCCGCGCACTAGATCCGGTCAAACGCGGTCACAACCGCTTCGCCTATGGCGCGGCGCAAGGGCACGATGCCGCTGTCGGTGTGGCGCGAGGGATGGACGCGGTTGGTCAGCAGCGTCCATGCCAGCCCGCGTTCGCGATCAATCCATAACCCGGTGCCGGTAAAACCAGTGTGGCCGATGGTTTGCGCGCTGCAAGCCTGACCGCCGGACCAGTTGTCGTATTTGATTTCCCACCCCAAGGCCCGCTGGGCGCTCTCGCGCCTGAACAGCATATCCGTTTCGCGCGCGGGCAGGATGGCGTGGCGCATGAGCGCTGCGGCGAAATCCAGCACCGCATCAGCGGGGCCGAATAGCCCGGCATGTCCGGACGCGCCGCCGAGCGCATAGGCATTTTCGTCATGCACCTCGCCTCGCATGATGCGCCCGCGCCAGGTGCAGAATTCGGTGGCGGCGCATTGGCTGGCATCTGGCGCAAATGTCAGGCCCGCGGGCAATGGCTGTGCATGCAGGGGTTTGCCGGTCACACGCTCGATGAGAATGCCGAGCAGAATGAAATTGATATCCGAATAAACCGGCGGGCCTTGTTTCCACACCCTTTGCAAGACAAAGGCGCGCGCCGTTTCTGCATCTTTCGCGTAGGTATAAATCGGTTCGACAGCGGGCAGAAATGTCTGATGCGTCAGGCACTGGCGGATCGTAAGCGCGCGCTCCGCCGCTTTCGGATCATATTGCCGCAGATCAGGAATGTGCGTTGCCAGCGGATCATCGAGGCTGAGGCGGCCTTCAGCGGCAAGGCGCAGGATCGCCGTCGTGGTGAAAATCACCTTGGTCAGCGAGGCGAGATCAAAAACGGTGTCGCGCGCCACCGGCACAGGATCCGGGACGCGCTGTGCAAGGCCAGAAACGCACAAGGCCCGCATACCCTCGCGCGTGACAACGCCGAGCACTGCGCCGGGAATGCGACCGTCTGACAGGTGCGGAGTCACGCAGGCAAAGGCTGCATCCGCAACCGGCTGGAGTGTCAATGCGCTGCCTGTCATTTTCCCGTTGCCGCTGCCCGTTTGGCTCTCCATCTTCTATCCGATTCGATAGAACGGGTTGCAAGCAGGAACCGTCATGCCCGCCATTCTCGTCTGTTCCCTTGCGCGTCTGCACGACACCGTTGCGGCGCACGACGCCAGCCATGTGGCGACGCTGATCAATGCCGCCACGCCCGTTGAGCGGCCGGCGTCGATTCCTGCCGAGCGGCACCTCTTTATCGGGATGTCCGACATCACCGAGGCGATGGACGGCCATATCCTGCCGGGTGAGTCCCATGTGCGGCAGTTTCTCAATTTTGCACAGGGCTGGGGCGCGCGCCGGGAAAAGCCGATGGTGGTGCATTGCTGGGCCGGCATCAGCCGCTCCACCGCTGGCGCCTTCATTGCGGCCTGCGCTTTGGCGCCGGATATGAATGAGGAGGTGTGGGCGCAACAAATCCGCGAACGCTCGCCGACCGCAACGCCCAATGCGCGGCTCGTCGCACTCGCTGACGATATGCTCGGACGCGGCGGCCGCATGGTTGATGCGATCAGCGCGATTGGCCGCGGCGTCGATGTACAGGTGTGGGACGGTGTGCCCTTCCGCCTTGATCTGCCACCTGTGGCGCAGCGCTAGAGCATGACGTGTTTTCCTGGAGACATGTCATGCTCAAATCTTCAGGAGTCGATCACGGTTCCCGTATTTTAACGATTTCGTCAAAACACGGCGTGATCTAGAACAGATCGCCCTGCCCGCTGGAACCGGCAGCGCGACGGGCGAGCCGGCGCGGCGGGCCTGAGGTGGCGGCTTGCATCGGCGCTTCCGGCTGCGCCGCTTCTGCGAATGGCAGTTGCAGCGCCGGCCCGTCATTGGCAACGGTATTGACCGCCGATCCGACCCGCACAGCCTCGAAGAAGTCGTCGCGGGGCGGCTTCAGCAGTGGCGCAATGTCCTTGAGGTCCGCATCTGCATCCATCCAGCGCGCGATGGCGTCCGCACCGTCGAGAATGACCGGGCTGCGGTCATGGATGGGCGCCATCACCGCATTGGCGTGCGTCGTCATCACCGCGACCGTGTCGATCTCGCTGCCATCAGCGCTGTTCCAGGTTTCCCACAGCGCCGCGAAAGCAAACGCATCACGGTCCGGGCGGCGGAACAGGTATGGGCGCTTCTCGCGGCCGACGCGGTGCCATTCATAGAATCCATCCGCGGGCAGGATTACGCGGCGGCGGCGGAATGCGGCGCGGAAGGATGGCTTCTGCGCCGCCGTTTCGCTGCGCACATTGATGACGAGTGGAAAATCCTTCGGATCCTTCACCCAGGAGGGCAGGAAGCCCCAGCGCATCAGGACGAAATGGCGCGCGCCGCGCTCCTGCACCACCACGGCTACGGGTTGCGTCGGCGCAATGTTATAGCGCGGCGGAAAATTGGGCTGCTCGGAATAGCCGAAGAGGCGGCGCACCGCTTCCGGCGGCAAGGTCAGGGCATAGCGGCCACACATCCATTTCCCTCCTGAGCCTTCAGCCCCGCGCCAGCCTGCGTCATGCAGTTAAGCCGCAATCAACCCTTCGCGCCCATAGTGAGGCCCCTTGAAGCCTCAGGCCGAAGCCCCGTGCTGACCACCGACTATATCAATCATTTCGGGGCGCTCGCCATGCTGATCGAGATGGCGCCGGATTTTCCCGACGAGATCGGCGAACTGCGTGGCTGGCAGGCCCGCACCTATGAAGAGCATGTGAGGGCCATTGCCTTCACGGACCCTGCCCCTCTGCTCGCCAGCTATGCGGCCCTGGCTGAACCGCTGCGCGGGGATTTCGACGCGACCATGCAGGCTGCGAACCGCCACGGGCTGATGTTCATCAAGGCGATCTGCGACTCCACGATCAGCGACGCGGAACGCCGTGATCTCTGTGCGCTCGGCAGTGCGATCATGCACAATTTCATCCAGCGGCTGACTGGCCTGATGGCCGGCGCCCAGCCCGAAGACCGGCTCTTGTGCCAACATGACGCCCAGGCGGAAATCGACCGCATCCTGCGCATGGACCGCGAAAGCGCCGACGCGCTCAGAACCAGCGCTTCCAACGAAAATACACAAACGGCACAATCGCGGCGATGACCATGAACCCCAGAGCCATGGGATAACCGTAGGTCCATTCCAGCTCCGGCATGCGCTTGAAATTCATGCCGTAGATGGATGCAATCAGCGTCGGCGGCATCAGCACCACAGCCATGACCGAGAATAATTTAATGATATCATTCTGTTCGAGCGTGACCAGCCCGAGCGTCGCATCCAGCAGGAACTGAATTTTATTGGACAGAAATGTCGCGTGCTCCTCAATGGATTGCACGTCACGGATTGCGGTGCGCCACTCCGCCTGAAAGCCGCCGCTCTTTTGCGGGCGCTGCATGTTGGCGGATAGAAAAAGCAGCACGCGCTCAACCGAGGCCATGCTTTCGCGCACATTGGAGACAACGTCGCCCTTGCTGCCAAGATTGCGGATCACGGCGCGTAACGATGTGCCACGCGGCCCCGTCTTCGAACGCTCGAACACCGTGCGGGACAGCCGCTCGATGTTGCGCCCGGTCGAAGCCAGAATATCAGCTGCGCGGTCGATGATGGTCTCGATCAGACCATCCAGTATGGCTTCTGGCTGGCTTCCCAGCCCGCTGGCCTTGGTCACCCGGCCCGCAAACATGGAAAAGGATTTCGGCTCGTCATACCGCACGGTGACAAGGGTTTTCTCGGTCAGGATGAAGGTCACGTCCGCCAGCGTCGGCGCTTCGGTTTCCGAGCTGCACAGGATGCGCGCAGTCATGTAACGGGCATTTGGCTCCGCATAGATAATTTCCGACGGCTCGATATCAGCCATCTCCTCACGCGTTGGAATCGTGATCGAGAGATAATTTTCGACCTTGTCGTCCTCCATGCGCGTCGGCACGATCAGGTCGATCCACACCGCATCGGCCGGCAGCGCATCCTGATCGGTGATGGCATGCTGGACATAGGTGCGCCGGTCTGCCGCACCGGACGCAGGGCTGATGGTGTAGGCATGGATCATCGCTTCAGACGTCTCCGGTTCATGCCGTTTGTCCGCCGCCTGCGCAACGCTGTCCATGCCCAAGCTGAGCGCCAGTCAATTTTCATTCCGATAACGGTCAGGCACGCTGCCATCGCTGTCGGCAAAGCCATAGTGCCGGGCCATGACGGCCGCATGAACGATCTGGCCGCCCCAGCGCGCCACGGACGGATCAGCAGCGAGCGCTGCCGCCGCGCGCCCGGCGAACACAGGCGATTCCGATGCAGCCTCTGCCAGCGCCGATTCCTGCATCCGTTCCGTGCGGACCAATCCCGGCGCCAGCGCCAGCGCCGTTGCGCCAAACGGTTGCAGCTGCGCATGGGCGATCAGCGCAAAGCGATTCACCGTCGCCTTGGCCAAATCGTAGAATGGGTCGCCGAGATAGCGGCCATCATCATCGAAGCTCACACACAGGAACAGGCCGCGACGGGCGGCCACAAAGGCCGGCGCGAAGGCTCGGGCGGTGAGAAATTGCGCGTGAAAACCGGTTTCCAGCATGTCCTGCATCAGACGCGACGGACGCCGCCAGAATGGATCACCCCAGCGCGAGCCATCGCGGTGGGTTTCCCCGTCAAACCCTTCGCCGCCGCTCCAGACCGCACCGACGACGCAATCGACCGTGCCGAACCGGCGCAGACACCAATGGGCAAAACGATCCACCTCCACCTCGTTGCGATGGTCACAGCGATAATGATGGCCCTTGCCGCCCGCCGCATCGACCAGCCGCGCGGTCTCCTCAATGGTTTCAGGCCGCTGGTCTGTGCGCGCCGCCGTCTCGCTCGATCGCCCCGTGACAATCACTGTCGCGCCCGCTTCGCCGCGACCCTGGGCAATGCCGCGCCCGATGCCGCGCGATGCGCCGGCGACGACGCAGATTTTTCCGGCCAGCGGTTTGCCTCCCGTCACGCCAGCGCCTTCACGGCCTCACGCAGGGATGCTGCCCCATGCACAATTTCGGATTCCAGTCCGCCTGCGCCGGGAACAATGTGCTCCGCGAAAAACCGTGCAAGTGCGACCCGCGCGCCGTCGCGGCCAGCACCATCGACAACAAGCCCTTCGCGCGCGAGCGCACAACCACCAAGCGCAGTGCCGAACAGCCGCAAATACGGCGTCGCACCGGCAAGCGCGGCGTAGCTGTCATTCTGCAAGGCGGCGAACATAAATTGCGTGGCGCGATCGAGCGCATCGACCGCATCGCGCAACCGCTCCGCCGTTGCACCGAATTCCAGCGCATTGGTGCGCGCCACTTCATCGACGGTGTCACGCATTTCGCGGATCAGGGTGCGCGCAACATCGCCACCGGACAGCGGCAATTTCCGCTGCACGAGATCAATGGCCTGAATGCCGTTGGTGCCTTCATAAATCGCGGCGATGCGCGCGTCGCGCATATGCTGGGCCGCACCGGTTTCCTCAATGAAGCCCATGCCGCCGTGAATTTGCACGCCAAGCGAAGTCATCTCGTTGCCGATGTCGGTGGAGAACGCCTTGGCAATCGGCGTCAGCAATGCACCGCGCTCGGCGGCAGCCTTACGCGCTTCCGGCGTATTTTCATGATGCGCGCCATCAAGCGCCGCTGCGGTCATGAAGCAGATTGCGCGGGACGCCTTGGTATAGCCGCGCATGGTCAGCAGCATGCGCTGAATATCCGGGTGCTGAATGATCGGGCTCATATCCGCGCCGGATGCACCCGGCGCTTTGCCCTGCTTGCGGTCGCGGGCATAATGCAGCGCATGCTGGTAGGCGCGCTCCGCGATGCCGACGCCCTGCGTGGCGACCGCAAGGCGGGCATTGTTCATCATCGTGAACATGCAATTCAGGCCGCGATTTTCCTCGCCGACAAGATAGCCGACAGCGCCACCCTGATCTCCGAACACCATGGTGCAGGTGGGCGAGGCGTGAATGCCGAGCTTGTGTTCGATGGAATGGCAGCGCACATCGTTGCGCGCGCCCAGCGTGCCATCTTCGTTCACGAGAAATTTCGGCACCAGAAACAGCGAAATGCCACGCGTGCCTGATGGAGCATCGGGGAGACGGGCCAGCACGAGATGGATAATATTATCCGTCATATCGTGTTCGCCGTAGGTGATGAAGATTTTTTGCCCGGTGATGCGGTAGCTGCCATCGGCTGCCCGCTCAGCCTTTGACCGGAGCGCCGCGAGATCGGATCCGGCCTGCGGCTCGGTCAAATTCATCGTGCCGGTCCAGGCACCGGAAATCAGTTTTTCGAGATAGACGGATTTCAATTCATCCGACCCGTGCGCGGCAAGCGCCTCGATCGCGCCGGCGGTCAACAGCGGTGCAAGGGCAAAGGCCATGTTGGCGGATTGCCACATTTCGTTCACGGCTGTGGCGACTGCCAACGGCAGCGCCTGCCCGCCAAAATTCTCGGATGCGGCCAGCCCGTTCCAGCCGCCTTCGCACCAGTCCTTGTAAGCCTGCGCCCAGCCCGGCGGGGTCTGCACCGCACCATTGGAAAATTTCAGGCCGGTTTTATCGCCCACCGCGTTCAACGGGGCGAGCATCGTATCAGCCACCTTGCCAGCCTCGGTCAGCACCGCCTCGACCAGATCCATGGAAAGATCACCATGCAGGCCGCGCTCAATCGCAGCGGCAAGGCCGGTCTGGCGCAGGGTGAACGCAATATCCTCAACCGGGGCACGGAAACTCATAATCAGTTACTCCCAAATGCGCAGGGCGGCTTTACCATCGGCCTGTGCAGGTGAACAGGCGCTCCGCAAGATCGATCTTGCGTCAGGCGCGCACAACAGCGAAAGCATCGCTTCCTTGAAACGCGGGTGAAGGCCCGTCAACCGGAGTATCCACCGGTGGCTGACCGGCCAGAAACTGTCACCCGCCGCCTCACAGCGACGCCCGCCGATATTGCAGCGGCGGCGGCGATTTTGCGCGGAGGCGGGACGGTCGCGTTCCCGACGGAAACAGTTTACGGCCTCGGCGCGGATGCCACGGACGGGCTGGCGGTGGCGAAAATCTATGCAGCCAAGGGCCGGCCTCAATTCAATCCGCTGATCGCCCATGTGGCTGATGCGGCCACCGCGCAGACGCTCGGCCTGTTCAATGCGGATGCGCGCGCGCTTGCCCGCGCCTTCTGGCCGGGGCCATTAACGCTGGTGGTGCCCTCAGCGCCGGATGGCCCGGTTAGTGACCTCGCCCGCGCCGGCCTCGACAGCATCGGGTTGCGGGTGCCCGATCACCCCATTGCTTCCACCTTGCTGCGCGCTGTGCAGCGGCCAGTTTGCGCCCCTTCAGCCAACCGCTCCGGCCATATTTCCGCAACCACGGCTGCCCATGTACTGGCGGATCTCGATGGCAAGATCGATGCGGTGCTCGACGGCGGCGCCACGGCGGTCGGCATTGAATCAACCATTGTCGCCTGCCTGCCTGACGGGACACGCCTGCTGCGGGCCGGCGGTGTTCCACGCGCGGCGCTGGAGCGCGTGCTGGGCCGTGCCGTCGAAAGCCATGCGCCCGATTCCACACTGCTTGCGCCGGGCATGCTCAGCAGCCATTACGCGCCGCGCGCGCAGGTCCGGCTCGATGTGACTGCCGTGCACCCCGGCGAAGCCGTGCTGTTGTTCGGGCCATCACAGCCGGGAGGGCTGGACAGCGCCGGTCCGCGCATCAATCTCAGCCCGCGTGGCGATCTGGCCGAGGCCGCTGCGGGCCTCTTTGCGGCGCTGCGGACGCTTGATGCCAGCGGCGCGGCGAGCATTGCAGTGTCCTCGATCCCGGCAAACGGCCTTGGCGAGGCCATTCGCGACCGCCTGCAACGGGCCGCCGTTCGCGAATAGTTGAATGGCAATCTCGCAAGAAAAGAGTTAGCGAAACGCAAACAGGATTGCAGTTTCGCATGTCAGCACCTCGCCTTTCATGGGATGATTTTCGTCTCATCAAGACCATTGCCGAAGCACGCACACTGGCCGGTGCTGCGACAACATTGGGCGTCAATCCCTCGACGGTCTTCCGGCGGCTGGGCGAGGCGGAGGAGAAGCTGGGTGTGCCTTTGTTCGAGCGGCACCGCACCGGCTATGTGCCAACGGCTGCCGGCGAGGAAATGGCGGCGCTGGCGGATTCGTTTGACGCCAATGCGACCGCTTTCGCGTTGCGGCTGGCCGGACGGGAAGTGAAGCCCTCGGGTGAACTGCGCATCACCACATCGGAATCGTTTCTCGCTTACTTGCTGACGCCGGTGCTGTCAGACTTCCGCAAGGCCTATCCGGAAATCCGGCTTGATGTGGTGGTCACCAACCAGTCGCTGAACCTGTCGAAGCGCGATGCGGACGTGGCGATACGCCCGACCGATACGCCGCCGGAAAATCTCGTGGGGCGGCGGATCTGCGGCATGGGCTGGGCCATCTATACCCGGCGCGACACGGCGGTGACAGACCTGCAGATGGCGCTGGCAGAGGCGCCCTGGGTGACGCTGGGCGATTCCTTCCTCCACATCCAGGCGGCGAAATATGTGCGCGCGCATGTGCCGCCGGAGCGGATCGCCTACAAGGTCAACAGTGTGCTGGGGCTGTGCGAAGCTGTAGAGAGCGGCGCGGGCGTCGGCCCCCTGCCCTGCTTTCAGGCCGACACGCGGCCCGACCTCGTGCGCATCACTGACACCGTGCCGGAATTCAATTCGTCTCTGTGGCTGCTGACGCATCCAGAATTGCGGCAGTCGCCACGCGTGCGCGCCTTTATGGACTTCGGCGCGGACGCGCTGGCCAAGCTCAGGCACCGCATTGAAGGCAGCAGGCCGCGCAAAGCCTGACCAGCATACCGCAACCGATCAGTCGAAGAGCTTTTCCTGACGCGGCATCCAGGGAATATCCCGCGTCTCCTCACGCGCCGCTTTCACTTCCTTGGCACGGCGCGCATTGAATTGCGCCGCCGCTGCAAGGGCGGGAATGCCAATATCACCGAAAGGCTTGATGACGGCAGCCGGCTTCGGTTCCCGATGCGGGCGGGGCGGGGTTGATTGACCCATCATGGTCTCGACATGTTGCGACGGCCTTGTTGGCCGACAAGAAAAAATGACAGCCGATTGCGGCTGGCCGCCGCCGGAATTGCGGAAAATCTGCGGCAAAAGGCTGAGAGCCGGGTTTGGACGAGCGGCATTAACAGCGGGTAAAATTCTGAAAGTTCTGGCGGCGCCATTCATGAGAAATTGAAGCCCCCGCGGACGGGACCTGCATCTTGATTCCGGCAGGCGCGGGCTGCATCAGCGGCTTCAACCGATCTCAACGATGATGCGGCCACGCACCTTGCCATCGAGAATATCCTGACCGTAACGGATCACATCATCGAGCTTGATGGTTTGCGATAGCGCCGTGATCTTGCCCGCTGGCAGATCGCGCGCGAGCCGCGACCACGCTTCGAGCCGGCGCGATTTCGGCGCCATCACGGAGTCAATGCCGATCAACGAAGCGCCGCGCAGAATAAAGG
>JBOFFO010000414.1:0-2348 GCA_051648665.1 Beijerinckiaceae bacterium
CGCAAAACAAAGGGCCGGCCTGGAGCCGGCGGAAAAGGTCGCGCTCCTGTGGGCCAAAGCGCGGCTGCGGTCAAGGGTTTTCACGCCCCCCCGGCCTGGTGCGGGTGGCCTTACAGCAGCTCGCGCTGCCAGACCCGCCGCACCTCATAATAGAAGGGAACGGGCAGATGGTGGCCGAATCCGGCCGCGATCCGGTCCGCCAGCTCGCGCAGCACGGTGCGGGTGATGGCCGGCAGATCGAGCGTCATGGCCTGATCAATCGGTTTCCAGACGAGTTCGGTCAACTCGGAGTCCGGGCCGACCACGCCCTCGATTCGCTTGGCGATGGCGCTGGCGTCCACGGCGAAGAACCTTGTGTCGAACCGCTTGGGGCGGCGCGGCGGCGTGATGGCGCGGGCAATGAAATGCAGCGGCTCCAAATCAGGGAACACGCCGTGGGCGGCAAACCCGGACCATTCGCCCGAAGGCGCCTGTTCCGGCGCACCGAACTCGGTGGTGCCGATCAGCAGTCCGGTTTCCTCGAACACTTCGCGGATGGCCGCCATTGCCAGCGCACGCGGGCGGCTGGCGACCGGGCGCGTGCAGCGCGCGGCGAGCCGCTGCTCCACCGTTTCATGCAGCACGCCGGTGGCCGGCATCAGCCGGTCGCAGGGGTCGAGGCGTCCGCCGGGGAAGACGAACTTGCCGGGCATGAATTTGTGCCCGTCATGGCGCTTGCCAAACAGCACCTGCGGGTTTTTCGCGGTGCGGTCGATGATGATCAGAGTCGCGGCATCACGCGGGCGCACATTGGGCCATTTCCGCTCGCGCGCTTCCTCGGTGAGGATCTTGGCGTAATCGGCTGTCATCGGGTGGGTTGCCGCTCCGGCCCGGCGGTTCCGAAGCCGTGCATGCGCAAGGCCCATTGCAGGCCGATGACCGCGCCCTTCACGGGCTGGATCAGGCCAAGGCCGAGCCCCACGGTGAGCAGGGGCCAGACCACCATATGCAGCCAGTTCGGCCAGTTGCTTTCCAGTTCCACCGTCAGCATGCCGCCGACGACGATATGGCCGACAATGACCATGACGATATAGGGCGGGAAATCATCAGCGCGGTGATGATGCAGCGGCTCGCCGCACGCGGTGCAGGCGGGCTCGACCTTCAGGAACCGGCCAAAGATGCGGCCTTCGCCGCAAGCCGGGCAGCGGCAGCGAAAGCCGCGCAGCATGGCGGGCATTACCTCGCGCGGCGTTTCAGTCATGCTGTCGGTCATGGACGGCGTCCTCACTTGTTCCGTCGGGTCCCCTTGGCGCCCGGGCGGCGTTTCAGCGGCCCGGTTCCGCCGCGGCTTTTGCGCCCTCCGCGCCGCATCGGCAAGGGGCCGCCCCTGCGGCCTTCTGTCAGCATCTCGAAGCGCAGCGCGCCCGCGACGGGCACCGCCTCGACGAGCTTGACCTCGACATCGTCGCCGAGCCGGTAGCTCTCGCCAGAATCCTCGCCGGTCAGCGCGTGATGCATCTCGTCATAAACATAATATTCGTTGCCGAGCGTGGAGGCAGGCACGAAGCCATCCGCCCCGGTTTCGTTCAGCCGCACGAACAGGCCCGCGCGGGTGACGCCGGTGATGCGGCCCTGAAAGGTTGCGCCGATCTGCTCGCTGAGGAAATGGGCGATCAACCGGTCCACCGTCTCCCGCTCGGCGGCCATGGCGCGGCGCTCGGCAGCGGAAATGCTGGCGGCGATTTCTGCAAGCTGGGCGCGCGAGGTTTCAGGCGGCAGCCCGTCCTTGCCGAATTTCATCGCCGTGATGAGCGCACGGTGGACGATCAAATCGGCATAACGGCGGATCGGAGAGGTGAAATGGGCGTAGCGGCGCAAATTGAGGCCGAAATGGCCATAATTTTCCGCCGCATATTCGGCCTGCGCCTGCGTGCGCAGAATCATCTCATTGATGAGAGGCGCATGCGGCGTGTCCTTCACGCGCGCCAGAATGAGATTGAACAAAGCCGGTCGCAGCGCGCCTTGCGCCGTGACCTTGATGTTGACAGAGGCGAGCACCTCGCCCAGCGCGCGGAATTTTTCGAGCGACGGCTCGTCATGCACGCGGTAAATGAGATGGGAACCGGCGCGCTCCAGCGTTTCCGCTGCGGCGACATTCGCCGAGATCATAAATTCCTCGATCAGCCGGTGGGCGTCGAGCCGCTGCGGCACGATAACCTTGTCCACCGAACCATCGGGTTTCAGTTTCAGTTTGCGCTCCGGCAAATCGAGATCGAGCGGGCTGCGCTTGTCACGCGCATCGGCGGCGGCGCGGTAGGCGGCCCAGAGCGGCTTGAGAATATCCTCAAGGATCGGCGCGGTTTTTTCAT
>JBOFFO010000415.1:0-2646 GCA_051648665.1 Beijerinckiaceae bacterium
TCAATGTCCGGCGGTTCCTTGCGTTCAGTCGAAATAAAGCGGGCGAACAGCACATCATGCTCCGCCGGGTCAACGGACGTAATGCCGAGCACAAAACACACCGCCGAATTGGCGGCAGAGCCACGGCCCTGACACAAAATACCCCGGCTCTCGGCAAATCGCACAATGTCATAAATGGTCAAGAAGTAGCGTGCGTAATCGAGCTGTCTGATCAAGGCGAGTTCGTCGGCGATGAGCTTTTGTACTTTCTCAGATGCGCCTTCTGGGTAGCGCATGGGCAGGCAGCGGCGTGTGAGTTCTTCCAGCCAGCTCTGCGCCTCCCATCCCGGTGGGACAGGTTCATCGGGATACTCGTATTTTAATTGGGCGAGGTCGAAGCTGATGCGAGAGAGTATATGTTGCGTTTCCAGAACCGCTTCCGGGGCCTGCTGAAACAATCGCGCCATTTCCTGCCCGGGTTTGAGACAACGCTCGGCATTGACCAGCAATTTCCGCCCGGCACTCTGGATAGTGACGCCTTCGCGGATACAAGTGAGAATATCCTGCAAGTCGCGCCGGTCAGGTGTGGCATAGAGAACATCGTTCAGCGCCAGTAACGGTATCTGATATTTGCTGGCCACGGCCATGCGGCGCGCCAGCCTGCGCCGGTCATCCCCAAGGCGGTGCATGGCCGCGCCGAACCAGACTGCGCCTGGCGCTGCGTCCGGCAGCAACGGCAGCACTTTTTCTGCTTCCTTTTCGTTTCCGTAAGGCGCGACAATCAGCAGCAGATCGCGTGTATCAGTCAATAAATCATCGCGTTTGAGATCACATTGGCCTTTAATTGTGCGGGTATTGCCTGTTGTGAGGAGGCGGCAGAGGCGTCCCCACCCGTCGCGATTTTCTGGATAGGCGATGATGTCCGGCGTGCCGTCGGAAAAATGCAATCGTGCGCCGCTGCAGAGTTTGAACGATTCCGCGCGTGACAATATCTCCGTTATATCCGCTTCGCTGAAAATATGGTCATGCTCAACCAGCGTAAATTCGCCGGGGCCAGAGCCATCGCGCAATTTCTGCGGGCTAAGTTTGCCCTGCTCGCGCAAATCCCGGAGCGCGCTCCAGGCGCGCACCACGCCGGCGACGCTATTGCGGTCGGCCAATCCCAGCCCCGTATGGCCAAGCGCCAGCGCTGTGACAATTAATTCTGCCGGATGCGATGCGCCGCGCAGAAATGAAAAATTACTGGCCGTGGCTAGTTCTGCATAGGCGGTCATGCGAAAAGACCATGCACAAACCAGCGCGGACCGCCTTCGCGCTGGCCGTAAAATCCCTCACGGAAAATCCAGAACCGATGCCCCTGTGCATCCTCAATACGGTAATAATCCCGCGTTTCACCTTCGGCATTGCGCCACCATTCCGGCGCGATGCGTTCCGGCCCTTCGGCGCGCGCCACATCATGCTGCACCCGCCGCCAGCGAAAGCGCAGCGGTGGCCCATCCGGCACTTCCGCCAATGTCTCGATGGGCTGGGGATGAGCAAACAGATGCAGCGGCCGCTGCGGCGGTTCACCCGTTTCAGGCTTGTCCCATGGAATGGTGGCAGACTCATCCGAAGCGGAAATCCACCGCGCGGCGCGGGAAGGATCATGCGTATCGCGCGCGGCAAAACGCAATACGTGCTCACGGCCGAAGCGCGCGATCAGCCGGTCAATCAATTCTGTGAGCGCGACATCATCCTGCGTGCGCTGATCCAGTGAAATCTGCGCCTGCGCCAATTCATTTATGACGGGAACGCACAGGCGCATCGCATCAAAACCGAAGCCGGGATCGAGCGGATCGGCCAGCGCATCTATGCGCTCGCGGAACAGGCGCAACAAGGATTGAATATCCCGCGACGGCTTGCTTGTTTCCACGGTAATGCGGCGTACCGCGCCGTCGCTACGGAAGAAATACGCCTCGAAAATGCGCCCGCCCGCGCCGCGCTTTTCCAGTATATCCGTTATATCGGTGATGAGCAGATGCAGCGTCTGCATCAGCGCGTCGTGATGGGTTACGGGTTCGGCAAAATGTTTTTCCGCCATGCAATCGGGAAGTGAGCGCAGGGGCGTGATGCGCCTGTCCTCATGGCCGAGAATGCGGCGCAGGCGCACAGCAATATCTTCATCAAAGCGGGAGCTAAAGGCCGTGGAAGGGCGGTCCGCCAGATCAGCGAGAGTGTTCAGGCCAGCGCGCTTCAGCGCCAATGCGGTATCATGGGATAATTCCAGTGCCGCCAGTGGCAGGGTCCGGGCGATTTTTTCATCGTCATCAGAAATGGTCAGCGGAGTGGCAGCAAATCGCGCAAAAGCACGGGCTGCATCCGGCGTGGAAGCGATCGCGGCGCGGCTGGAAAATCCGGCTTTAAGCAAACTGGCGCGGGCGCTTTCCAGCAATCGCTCTTCACCGTCGAACAGATGGGCGCACCCGGTGATGTCGAGAGTAAGTCCATGCGGCGCATCCAGTGCCACAAGCGGCGTGAACCGCTCGCAGGATGCCGCCAGAGCGATTAGCACACGCGCATCGGTGTTCGAATCGTATTCCGCGACCACGCAATCAGCTTCGCGGGCGCGTGCATCGGCCAGGGTCATTCCGGGCCCTAATCCCAGCTTCAGCGCAGCCGCATCAACTG
>JBOFFO010000416.1:0-8141 GCA_051648665.1 Beijerinckiaceae bacterium
CTTTTCATCATGATGGGTTTTGTCATCCTGCTCGCCGCCTTTCCGGGTATCGTCTCATTTCTTCCCAACCTGTTGCTCGGCAAATGACATCTTTCCAGCCATCATCCCGCGTCACGCGCATCAAGCCGTCACCTTCGGTTGCAGCCGCAGCACTGGCGCGCGATCTCAAGGCGCAGGGGCGCGACATCGTTGATCTCACAGTGGGAGAGCCGGATTTCGATACGCCGGAGGATATTCGCGAGGCTGGAAAATCCGCGATTGACCGGGGCGAAACACGATATACCGCTGTCAACGGCACGCCGGCCTTGCGCAAGGCGATTGCGGCCACGCATGCGCGGTTGACCGGGCAATCCTGCGCCGACAATCAGATCACCATTGGCGGCGGCGCCAAGCAGGTTATTTTTCTGGCGTTCATGGCCTCCCTTGATGCTGGCGATGAGGTGATTATTCCCGCGCCATACTGGGTGTCCTATCCTGACATGGTGCTTGCCAATGAAGGCACGCCGGTGATTGTCGCATCGCGCGAGGCCGACGGATTTAAGGCTGGGCCGGAAGCGATTGAAAACGCGATCACAGCGCGCACGAAATGGCTGGTGCTGAATATTCCCGGCAATCCCAGCGGCGCGTCCTATTCCGCCAATGAGTGGCAGGCGCTCGCCGCCATGTTGCGCCGTCATCCCCATGTGCGCGTGCTGCTCGATGATATTTACGATCAGGTCTGGTTTGAGGATGTGCCAATTGCGCGCCTGTTGCGTATTGCGCCTGATCTGGCGGACCGGATATTCGCGGTGAATGGTGTTTCCAAAACCTATGCCATGACAGGCTGGCGCATCGGCTGGGGCATTGGTGAGCCAGCGTTGATCGGCGCGATCAATACGCTGCAATCACAGATGTCGTCGTGCCCGTCATCGATTTCGCAGGCCGCCGCCGCCGCCGCTTTGTCGGGACCGCAAACCTTTGCCGCTGAAGCTAGTGCGGTCTATCGCCGCCGGCGTGATATGGCCGTGAAAATTCTTTCGGCTGTTCCTGGCCTCACCTGCCTGTCGCCAAGCGGCGCCTTTTATCTTTTCCCCGGCTGCGCTGGCGTGATCGGCAAGACGACGCCATCAGGCCAGACCATCGCCACAGACAAGGATTTTGTTCTTTATTTGCTGGAGCATGCGGGCGTCGCCACGGTGCATGGCGCCGCCTACGGATTGTCGCCGCACTTCCGGCTATCCATCGCCACCTCCGATGCCGTGCTGCGCGAAGGCTGCGAACGCATTGCGCGAGCCTGCGCTGCCTTGAGATAATATGATGCCCATATCCGTCACGCGCCTGCGCGAATTGATTGCACTGGCTGCGGCGCAAGGCGTTGAAGGCCTCGATCTTGTTGAAGATGGCACGCATATCGTCATCACCCGCAACGGTCTTGCGCCAATTCAAATGGCGGACATGACAACGCATGCGGTAACACCTGCGTCCTCAGCGTCAGAAACTTTGTTCGCTGCGCCCATGTTCGGCGTGTTTCATCTGACTTCTGCGCCGGGGGCAAAACCCTTTGTTGCTGTTGGAGACACAGTAGCGCGCGGGCAACAGCTATGTCTGATCGAGGCCATGAAAACGTTCAACGCCATCAGCAGCGACCGTGATGGTCGTATCGAGGCTATTCTGGCGGAGCCGGGAACCGAGATTGCGACCGGCCAGCCACTGTTTCGCATCGCAAAGGCCTGAACAATGCGCAGCGACCGCAGCCGCAGCGAGCCGCATGTCAGCCCCATGGGACTGCAAGCCGTGCTGTTTGAAGCGCCGGGCGCATTCGATCTGGAGCATCAGCGCCGCATCTGGTCGCTCGCCGTGATGGTGGAGTGCTGGCCGGAGGTTGTCGAAGCCGCGCCGGGCATGACCAATCTTCTGATCATGTTTCGCGCACCGCCGCGTCAACCGGAAAAAATCCGCGATGCGCTGCTCTCCGCATGGGCGGATGCAAAACCGGCTGAAACCGAGAGCCGCCTGTTTGAGATTCCCGTGACCTATGGCGGTGTAGATGGCCCCGATCTCGACCATATGGCCGAACAGACCGGCCTTTCTCGCGAGGATGTCGTTTCCATTCATGCCGGCCGTGATTACACGGTCTTCGCGCTCGGCAGCCATCCCGGTTATGGCTATCTCGGCATTGTCGATCCACGCCTGTTTATTCCGCGCCGGCAGGTGCCGCGCGTGAGCGTTCCCGCTGGCTCTGTCTCCATTGGCGGCTGGCAGACGGGCGCTTCTGCTTCCGCAGGCCCTTCCGGCTGGCACACCATTGGCCGCACGCCGCAGGTATTTTTCGATCCGAACGCGGATCGGCCAGTGTTGTTGAAGCCGGGCGATCGCATTCGCTTTATCGCGGAGGCCGTGCTGCCATGATCGAAATTGGCGATCCTGCCGGCAACGCAACAATTCAGGATGCCGGACGCTTTGGCCATCGCCACGTTGGTATCGGCTCCAATGGCGCGATGGATGCGCTGGCTCTGAAAATTGCCAACCTCATGCTCGGCAATGCGCCGGATGCAGCGGTCATCGAAGTGCCGGGCGTGCCGATGCGGCTGCGCTTTCTGACCGATGCGAGTTTTGCGATCACCGGCGCGGATGCAGACGCGGCGCTGGCGGGCCGGCCATTGCCGCGCAACTGGCGCGACCATGCACGCGCTGGCGAAGAGCTTGTGCTCGGTCATGCGCGCCACGGGCTTTACAGTTACATCGCCGTTGCAGGCGGAATCGACGTGCCGCCGGTGTTGGGGTCGCGCTCAACGCATTTGCGCGGTGTCTTCGGTGGTTTTCAAGGGCGTGTGCTGCAACCGGGTGACCGGTTGCCTGTTGGCGCTGCCGCAGCAAGGCCATTATCGTTTGGCGTTGCGCCGCCGGAAAAAGCCTTACCGCTGTCAGGCGATGATGACGCCACGGCTGTGCGCGTCTTGCCAGCGGCGGAATATGATAATTTCACGGCAGAGGCGCAGGCAGCGCTCTGGTCCACCGCATGGCGGATTTCTTCGCAAAGCAACCGCGCCGGTTATCGTCTCATGGGGCCGGTGCTCGATCTCGGCACGCCGTTGGAAATGCGGTCGCATGGCCTTGTTCCTGGCGTGATTCAGGGGCCTGCGGGCGGCCAGCCGATCATCCAGCTTGCCGATGCCTACACGGCTGGTGGTTATCCGAAAATCGGCGTTGTCATCGAGCCTGATCTCTGGCGCGTCGCGCAGACCCCTCTTGGCGGGGCCGTGCGATTCCGGCGCTGCACCTATGATGAAGCGCTGGCGGCGTATGATGCTGTGAACGCCCATCTCGACCGTATTCGCGTGTGGATGGCGACATGTGAACTGGGGGCGGCGGCATGAGCATGCTGCCCGATAAAATCCGCATCGCGCTGGGCGCCGTTCCCGCGACCGATGCCTTCGGATTGTCTGTCACAATAGATGGCATAGAGGCGCTTGAAACAATCTATGCCGATGCGCCGGGCATTTTGCGCCGGTTTGACGATGCAGGCAGGGCGGATGGCCTCAAGCGCAAGGGCTGGATCATTGGCTGCCTTCAGCGTGGCCCTTTGCGGTTGCCGGTCACGATGCCTTGCGATGGCTGGCTGCTTGCAGCCGCGCCGGAGGGCACGCGCGCCGGACATGGCACGCCGCTTTACCGCATACTCCGTTCCATACAGGCCGTGACGCCATGAAAATGGATATCAATTCCGATCTTGGTGAAGGCTTTGGCCCATGGACGATGGGCGATGACGAGGCGCTGCTCGGCATTGTTTCATCGGCGAATGTGGCGTGCGGTTATCATGCTGGCGATCCTGTCATCATGGCGCGCACTGCACAGGCGGCGAAAGCGCGCGGCGTCGATCTCGGCGCGCATGTCAGCTATCCCGATCTGCTTGGCTTTGGCCGCCGTCCCATCCCGATGAGTCATCACGAACTGGAGTGCCATATTCTTTATCAGCTCGGTGCGATGGATGGGCTGGCGCGTGCTGCCGGCCACCGTGTCACGCATGTCAACGCCCATGGGGCGCTCGGCAATCAGGTCTGTGCCGATGGCGATATTGCGGACACGCTCGTGCGCGCCACACGCGCCTTTAACAAGGATATTGCGTTGCTGGTTCTGTCGGGTACGGCGTTGGAAACAGCAGCTCACCGGGCGGGCTTGCGCACCTACAATCTTTTTCTGGCCGACCGCGCCTATCAGCCCGATGGCCAGCTCGTGCCGCGCGCGTTGCCCGGCGCGGTCATCAAGGATGATGCAGCGGTGCTGGCGCGCGTCCGCCGCATCCTTCAGGACCGGACAATCATCACCTATGACGGCGCGGCCATGCAGGTCGTGGTCGATTCCATTCTCGTTCACTCCGATACGCCGGGCGCCCTCAATCTGGCGCAGGCTGTGCGGTCGGAAATCATCCGCGCTGGCGGCACAGTCACGCCGCTGTCGCAACTCAAATAGCAACCAACTGAAACAGGAATTTCACATCATGACAGCGCTCGTCAGAAACGCATCTGCTCCGCAGGTTGATACGAAAATCATCATAAAATTGCGCCACATCGCCGTGGCATTGCTGAGCGATCAGCTCCGCCGCAATACCGGTAGCATCGGCTTGCAGCCCTATCATGCGCCAGCGCCGATGGCCGGCACAGCAGTCACGGTGAAAACCCGCGGCGGGGATAATCTCGCCATTCTGCGCGCCTATGATTTTTGCCGGCCCGGCGATGTCATGGTGGTCGATGCGGGCGGCGACATTTCCAACGCGCTGGTGGGCGGCATCATGACTTTGGCAGCGGCAGAGATGGGTCTGGCCGGCATGGTGCTAGATGGCGCGATTCGCGACGTGGCGGAAATTCGCGAGCGGACATTTCCGGTTTATGCCCGCGGCGTGAACCATCGCGGCCCCTACAAGGATGGGCCGGGCGAAATCAATGTGCCGGTGACGGTGGGCGGCATGGTCGTCAATCCCGGCGACATCATCGTCGGCGATCAGGATGGCCTGCTTGCCTTTGCCCCTGCACTGGCCGAGACGGTGATTGAGAAAGCACGCGCGCAGGAGAAAAAAGAGGAGGCGACCATCGCCGCGATCCGCGCCGGTCAATGGGATCGCTCTTTTGTTGATGCCTTGGAAGAGCGTTGCATGAATAAATGAGAGAGGCGGCGCCAAAGCCTCGCGTGAAACGCCAACGCCCGGATCAATCAACCGGCCGCTGACGCATCCGCATCCCTGCAATCACTGGAAAACTGGTGGGCCCGGCAGGACTCGAACCTGCAACCAGACCGTTATGAGCGGTCGGCTCTAACCATTGAGCTACAGGCCCCGGTGCGGACGGGTAGCGGGGTTTGCCGCGCAGGGCAACCATATTGGTGCTGGAATCCAGAGCGCTAGGCCAAGGCTGGCGGCACAAGGGGCGGTCGCTTGCGCAGCCGATCCTGCATAAGTGTCAGTCAATGTAGCCTAACTTGCCAGACTGCGGGTGGGCTGTCCCATCCGGGCCTTGATGGCCAGAAAGCGCAGGGCGCGGGCAGCGGAGTCGCGGGTCAGATTCTTGTAGCTGATTTTGGCGTCATGCAGCCGTTTCGCAGTCGCCTGTGCGCCAAGCCGGCGGATCAGCAACATCTCGGTCGTGTCCCAGTCCATCGAGGCGGCGCGGGCGCAGGCGAGGATCGGATCGATCTGTTGCGTCGCTAGCGTGGCGAGCACGGCGCTGGCGCTGACTTTTGTATATTTGCCGAGAATTTCGGCGATCTGCAGCCAGTCGCTCTGATTGATCGCCGCCAGCAATTCTGTGTCATGGGCGGCGGATCGTTCGGTCCATTCCGTCAGTTGCGTTGTCAGCGCATCCATCCGCTGCCGGTCGCGTTCCGGCAGGTCGGGCCGCGCTTTCAGAGCGATCTGCAATTCCTTCTGCGCGATGGCCCGCGTCGCCATGAGCGCAAATGCGGCGTCAGAAAGTTGCGCTGTGTGATTATCGACCAGTGCCTTGAGCACGATACCCTGACCGCGCTCGGCAATGAGCGATGAGATGGCTTCGTCAAGCTGGTCCCGCTGCGCCAGCGCCAAGAGATGGTCCTGCCCGCGCCGCATGGCAATCTCCATCATCAGCGCGAAGTCGATCCGCCTGGAGAGGCGCAACATTGGCGAGGCGACAATGGCTGCATCATCATTGGCCAGGGTCGCGGAGGTTTTCGGCGGTGCATTCGGAATGGGCGCGAGAATGTTCGACAGCGTGGCGCGCGCGGGAATGTCTGCGCGCGGCGTCAGGCTCAGGAAGAGATGATCGAACAGGCCGATGGGCTCGTCCGAGAGCTTGGGGCTCAGGTCAGAAAAAACGTGGCCAAGCTTGGCAATGACCGGTCCAAGCCGTTCCGGCTGGAGGCTGACAAGCACGGGATCGAGCATGGCCAGACTGGCGAGATGCTCGGAAATGGCAGGATGCGGCGGGGGTAAAGTTTGGACCATAAGCCCATCGTGACGGGCAAAAATGAACCGGACGTTGATTTGTCCGTTCAAAAAAATTGTGGCACGCGGCGGTTGCGTTGGATGGTTACCAATGGGTAACGGTTGGCGTCATTCCGCATAAATGCGTGCCAGCAGCGCGTTGCCGTCCTCACCGGCATCCTTCAGCCATTGCATGGCCAATTCGCGCCCGATACGGCGCAAGGCATCGTGGAAGTCTTGCGTGGTTTCGACGACGGAAAATCCGTTGGATTTCAAGCGCTCTTCCTGTTGCGCGGCCTCGGCCTCGGCCTGCGCCCAGCCTTGCTCCTCGGCTTGCCGCGCGGCTTCGATCAGTGTCTTGCGATCTTCCGCAGCAAGCCCTTCAAACGCAGCCTTGTTCACCACAACCGCGTCGCGGGCAATCCAGGTGCCGACTTTATGGAAGAAGGGCGCATATCCGGCGGCCTTGCGCGCCATGGCCTGAGCGGGCGAGGCCGTGAAGGCGTCAAGCCGGCCCCCGCGCACCGCGTCCGGCAGGTCCGCCGTCTCAACCGCCACGGGTTCGCACCCCGCGCGCAGCGCCAGCTTTTTGGTGAAGCCGTTATAGGCGCGCAGCCGCAGTCCCGCGAGATCAGCCGCTTCCGTCAGCGGCTTGCGCGACACCAGTCCTTGCGGAGAGAAGGGAACAGACGCAAGCAGCACCAACCCTTCATCCGCCAGCCGCTTCTCCAGCCACGGCTTCTGCAACGCATAGAGTTTGCGGGCATCGCTGAAATTCGTCGCCAGAAAGGGCAGCGTGTCGAGGCCATAAACCGGCGCCTCGGCGGCATGGAGGGACAGGGTGATCTCGCCAATCGGCACCACGCCTTTGCGCACCGCTTCCTTGATCTCGGCCGGCGCCATCAAGCGGCCCGGATCATAGACCGAAATCAGCAGCGCGTTGCCGCTCAGCGCCCCCGCCTTGTCAGCCAGCACCCGCGCCGCACGGTTGGCGACGCTCGGCCCGTTGGCGGAAACCGGCATGTCCCAGCGTGTCTGTGCCATCATTGGGCCAGCCCACAGGCTTGAAGCCAGTACCGCAAGTACGGACAATCCGGTTCGGCACATGCGGCCTGTCACCCGCAGCCAGACCGCAGACCTGCACCCTTCTTGCCGCTGTTGCTGCACGCTGCTAACCACGCGCCAACTTCTCCCTATCCACCGCCGCCGGCCGCCGGGTTGCTCCCGATCCGCCCGCCGCGCCGCTTCTCCTAGCGGATTTTCCGAGGATTGCCATGTCCGGACGCCAGTTCATCTACCATATGCAAGGCCTTTCCAAGACCTGGCCGGGCGGCAAGAAGGTCTTGGACAATGTTCACCTGTCTTTCTACCCCGACGCCAAGATCGGCGTGCTCGGCGTCAACGGCGCCGGCAAATCGACCCTGCTGCGCATCATGGCGGGCATGGACAAGGAATGGACCGGCGAGGCCTGGGCGGCGGACGGGGCGCGCGTGGGCTATCTGCCGCAGGAACCGCAGCTCGATGAATCCCTGACGGTGCGCGAAAACGTCATGCTCGGCGTGGCCGACAAGAAAGCGGTCCTCGACCGCTATAACGAGCTGATGAGCAACTATTCCGACGAGACGGCGGACGAGGGCGCGCGCCTGCAGGACGAGATCGACGCGAAGAATTTGTGGGATCTCGATTCCCAGATTGATCAGGCCATGGACGC
>JBOFFO010000417.1:0-3897 GCA_051648665.1 Beijerinckiaceae bacterium
CCATAAGAAGTTTCCTCGCCAGCGCCGCGCCTGTCCACCAACACAGTAGCGCGGCCCCGCATCTGCAAATGCAGCGCGACCGATACGCCAACAATGCCAGCGCCGAGAACGATCACATCTGCTTTCATGAAGGCCTCCATGTCGTAGCCTAGGTAAGCCCAAATCCGAAGGGCTGCCAATGCAAGGCTTGCGCAGCCCTCCGCCGCCAGCGCTATGGCTTCGCTGGCGGCGCTGCGTTAACGAACCTGATGGGTTTTTTCAATGCGCCGTTGCGCGCGCTGGCTTTTCTCGGGCGGTATGGTCCGCAAGCTTTCGCGCTTTCCCTTCTCGTGGGATTTGCACTCCCGCAGCTGGCGGAGCTGGTGCGGCCCCTGCTTGGCGTGATTATTTTCACCTTCATCACGGTGAACATGATGCGGGCCGATTTGCCAGCCCTGCGCAAGCTGGCCGCCCGTCCCGGCATGCTGCTTCTTGCAGTGGCGTGGACCACCTTCCTGCCAGCGGCCGTGATCGGGACAGGCGTGTACCTGGTTGGGCGCAACGCCTTTGATTCCGGCCTGTTGCTGGGCTTGGCGATTGGCGCGGCGGCTCCTCCGCTGGTGGCTGCACCGGCCTATGCCATGCTGTTGGGATTTTCCAATGCGTTGCCGCTCGCCATGCTGGTGCTTGGGATGCTGGTGACGCCTATCGTCGCGCCGCTGATTGCCGATGCGGTGGCTGGCGCAGCTGTGCCGCTGGACCGGTGGGCGCTGACCCTGCGGCTGGCGATTTTTCTGTTTGGAGCGATGGGGGTGGGGCTGGCCTTGCGCCGCCTCACTGGTCCACGCTTACTACAAACCTATAAGTCGGAGCTTGATGGCGTTGGCGTCGTGCTGTTTTTCATTTTCGCCATCGCACTGGCCGAAAGCGTTGGCACGGCGATCCGGGTGGAGCCGGATAAGGCGATGTATTATGGCGCGCTCGCCTTCGGTCTCTTTGCCATCTGCCTGCTGCTGACGCTGCTGGTCTGGGCGCGCATGTCGCGGGAAGATGCACTGACGCTGGGCCTGGCGACCTCGCTGCGCAACACGGGTTTGCTGATTGCGGTGATGGGCGTCAATGACGTGCCGGCGAATACGTTCCTGTTTTTTGCACTGCTGCAATTTCCAATTTACTTTGCGCCACAAATGGCCAAGCCGATTGCGCGGTGGGCACACAAAGGCAATGATTTGGTTCAGTCCCGTAGATAAGCTGCATAGGGCAGCACGATCTGTTCAGGAGGCAATGTTGGCTCGCTTGGCAGTATTCACCGTGATCATAGCAGCATTGGCTTTAGGGCATATTCTTCCTGTATCAGCGCAAACAGCCCAGTCAGAGCACAACATTGTCATGCGTGAAGTGCGTGCCGGTGAGCAGCGCCCCGTATGGATGATGTGGGACCTGGACGAGCAATGCCAGACATATCGAGGATTTTCTGCTGAAATTCATCGCATGCCGCAACATGGCACAGCGCGTCTTGCGAAAGTTGAGCAGCAAGTAAGTCCGCGTTGGTTTAATGCACGCCTGCCACCGCAATTCCGGATGCGTGTTCGTCAATGCCTTGGTCAGGTCGTGCCTGTGATCATGGTTTACTTTGCACCGCATGCCAATTTTACCGGGCGCGACCGGATGCAAATCGGCACAATCAACCCGCGTACGAATTTCCGGCGCACTGTCGATATCGAGATTATTGTCCGTTGAACTTGCCTATAGTGTCAGGTTCATGTTTCCAGCGTTGCGAAAAATTCCTCGGCCACTTTCACCGCATGGTTGGCGGCTGGCACGCCGGCATAAATGGCCGCTTGCAGGATGATTTCCTTGATGTCTTCACGCGTCAGGCCATTGTTGAGGCCAGCGCGCAGATGCAGCCGGTATTCATCCCAATGCCGCAGCGCAATCATCGTGGACAGCACCATGCAGGAGCGCGTCTTGCGGTCGAGGCCGGGGCGGGTCCAGATATCGCCCCAGGCGTAGCGCGTGATGAGATCCTGAAATTCGCTGTTGAAGCTGTTCAGTTTAGCGTTGGCCTTGTCCACCCACGCATCACCCAGCACAGCGCGGCGCACCTTCATGCCAGCGGCGTGTTTTTCCCTGTCATCCATTGCGGTCCGCCTTATTTCGCCGAGAAGAAATCTTTCAGCGCGGCGGAGAAATCATCCGGCTGTTCGATGTTTGAAATGTGGGATGCATCGAGCTTGACCAGCGTCGATCCCTTGATCGACTTTTTCATCTCAAGACTGCGCTCGGGCGGCGTCGCGCCATCCTGCGTGCCAGCGATGATCAGGATTTTCTTGTCGATGCTGCGCAGCGCCCAGCGCTGGTCCATATCGCGGATGGCACCGGCGCTGGCGCAGTAACCTGCTGCCGGCGTGCCGACGACCATCTTGCGCAGCTGGGCATTTCTAGCCGGATCGCGCGCGAGGAATTTCGGTGTGAACCAGCGCTGCAAAGTGGCGTCGGCGATCACTTCCATGCCGCCCTTGCGCACCGCAGCGATGCGGGTGTTCCAAAGATCAGGCGGACCCATCGATGGGGCAGTGTTGGCGAGCACCATCTTGTGAAAGCGCTGCGGCGCGTTGACCGCCAGCCACATGCCGGTCATGCCGCCTTTCGAAAGGCCGCAGAAATGGGCTTTCTCGATCTTCAGCAAATCCATGATAGCGAGCGCATCACGGCCAAGTTGCGCGATGGAGTAGGGGCCTTCGCCGACCACGCTCTTACCGTGACCGCGGGAGTCATACCGCACGATGTGAAATTTTTTACCCAGCGCTGCGACCTGCGGATCCCACATGGAAAGATTCGCCGAAAGCGAATCGCAGAACAGGAGAACGGGCTTGCCCGGTGTGCCGTCGATCTGAATGTTGAATGGTTCGCCGTTGATTTTTTTGATGGGCATGGAAGACTCCGGATCAGATAGTCTGGGATGACGGTTTTATGCCGCCAATTTCCTCGAATTGTTCGCGGTAGGCGGTGAGGATATCGTCGATGATGGCGTCGGTCGCGCCGCGATAGGTTACGGGGTCGAACAGCGCGTCGAGGTCCGCGCCGCTCAGGTGCTGCCGCACAGTGGCATCGGCTGCCAGCACGTCGCGCAGATGGTTGCCGGTATCGGCCGTTGCGCGGCTGGCGGTTTCGATCAGATGATGGGCTTCCGCGCGGCCAATTTTTCCCGCCAGCGCCATTGACACGCGCTCGGCCATGACGAGGCCGTTGGTGATCTCGATATTGGTGCGCATTCTTTCGGGGAAAGCCTGCAATCCCTCAATCAGTGTCACGGTGTGCTTTAGCGCCGCCCCGACGGCGGCGAATAATTCCACCAGCGTGCGCCATTCCGCATGCCAGCCGCCAACCGCGCGTTCATGCTCTTGCGGCATGGCCGCGAGCATGGTGGCGACGAGGCCCGGTGTGCGCTGCACATTGGCGAGAATGGCGGTGCAGAGCACAGGATTGCGCTTGTGCGGCATAGTGGAGGAGCCGCCCTTGCCGGGCGCATCGGGTTCGGCAACCTCGCCGATCTCGGTCTGCGCCATTAGCGAAATATCCTTCGCGATTTTTCCAAGATGGCCGGCGAAAATGCCAAGGCGTGATACGTGCGTGTTCAGCCGCCTGCGGTTTGTGTGGTGCGGCGGCGCGCTGATTGATCCGCTGACAATCGTGTAGGCCTGCAATACGTCATGAGCTTTGTCGCCGAGCGATGCGAGTGTACCTGCTGCGCCAGCCAGTGCGTGAGGCATAGCTCCGTATAATGTCGTATTGTTGTGGAAAGCGCACACACCATCGAGCCACAGCGCGGCCTTGTATCCGAAGCTGACAGGTACCGCCTGTTGCAAAAATGTCCTGCCGATGATTGGCGTGTTGCGATGAGCCACTGTCAAATGC
>JBOFFO010000418.1:0-4627 GCA_051648665.1 Beijerinckiaceae bacterium
GTGATCTACGAGCAGATCGTGCAGCGCCAGTTGCGCCGGCGCGGCCTTGCATACGGTAGCTTTCTGGCGTCGCAGTCAGCCGTGATGGTCGAAATCACGCGGCGTGCGCGCGCCGGCAATGTGTTGTCGCAACTGCACCATGCCGCACTGTTGGCGATCCTGTTGTGGATATTGGTTGGCCTCGGCTCGTATTTGTTTTTCGGAAAGTGATGGACGCGATGGCTTCTGGCATGGATGAGACGCGATCATGCGCATGATGGTGCGCGATGCTTTGCGCGATGCTTTGGCGGAAGAAATGCGCCGCGATGAATCCGTTTTTTTGATTGGCGAAGATATCAGCCAGTTTCAAGGTTCGCCGAAGGTCACGCAAGGGCTGGTGCAGGAATTCGGGCCGCGCCGTGTATTTGATGTGCCAACCACGGAACAGGGGTTTGCCGGTCTGGCGATTGGTGCGGCCCTTGCCGGCCTGAAGCCGGTGGTCGAATTCATGACCTTTAATTTTGCCATGCAGGCAATTGACCAGATTGTTAATTCCGCAGCGAAAATTGGATATATGAGCGGCGGTGCGCTTCAGTGCCCGATTGTTTTTCGCGGGCCGAATGGCGCGACGGCGCGTGTCGGTGCGCAACATTCACAGGATTATGCCGCATGGTTTTCCCATGTGCCGGGCTTGAAAGTGGTCATGCCATTCACCGCCGCCGACCACAGGGCGCTTCTGAAAGCGGCCGTCCGTGATCCCGGCCCGGTTATTTTTCTCGAAAGTGAACGGCTGTATAGTGAAACCTTTGACACGCCGGCGGACGATGATGCTTCTGCCACAATCGGTCAGGCGCGTGTGGCGCGCGAGGGCGATGACGTCACGCTGGTCTCCTTCGGCGTCGGCATGCTGCATGCCATGAAAGCCGCAGAAATCATGGCGGTTGAAGGCATTGAATGCGATGTGATCGATCTCCGCACCATTCGCCCGCTTGATGTCGAAACCATTCTCATGTCCGTGGCAAAAACCAATCGCTGCGTTGTGGTCGAGGAAGGCTGGCCGCAGTCCGGCGTCAGTGCCGAAATTGTTGCGCGCATCATGGAACGCGGCTTTGATGATCTTGATGCGCCAGTGATGCGCGTTACAGGCGCTGATGTGCCGATGCCATATGCAGCCAGCTTGCAACGGCTTGCGCTGCCAACAGCAGAGGATGTGATCGCGGCCGCAAAAGCCATTCTGTATCGGTGATGCGATGAGTGAAAACGGCAAACGCCTGGTTGCATCGCCTCTGGCCCGCCGCCGCGCGCGGGAATTGTCGCTCGATCTTATGTCCATTGCCGGAACCGGCCCGCAGGGCCGCATTGTCGTGCGCGATCTTCAAGATGCGCATGTGCTTGATCCGGCACAAGCGCCTGATGCAATGTCCCCACAGGCGCGCACCCGGCCGCAACCGATGCGCTTCCATGATTATGTGCGCGCGCCGCTCATCATCACCACGGAATGCGAAGTCGATGCATTGCTGGCGATGCGCGGGCAGATGAACCGCATGGCGCGCGGCCCTGCAGATGCATACGAGTCTGCGCATATCACGATCAACGACATTCTGGTGAAAGCGGTGGCGCTGGCCGCGCGGGCGCGTACCGGAAAATCGGTGACCGTTGGCATTGCGCTTGGCTCCGCGAGTGCGCCCATCGTTGTGGCTGACGCTTGCACACTGGCATTGCCATTGCTGTCGCAGAAAATTCGGGCTGCGCGCGGAGAAGTAGAATCGGTTGAGCATCGCGAAGATGATCACGCCGATGTGCTGGTCGCGAATTTCGGCGCATTCGGCGCGCGCGATGCGGAATTTCCAGCCAGTTCCCGCTACCCGATTGTGCTGGCGCTGGGCACAGCACATCCGGCAGTTGTGGTCCGGCACGGGCAGATGACCATTGCCACCATGCTACACGCAACCTTGTGTGTCGGCGAAGGCGTTCTTGATGCGGCCACCGCAGGCACGATGCTGGCCGCTTTCCGCCGCTATGTTGAAAGCCCGGCGGCGATGCTGGTCTGACCTGCGTGCGATTGCCAATCGCGTGAGGCCGGATCAGAGTTGGCGGACGCGGCGCAGACAGCAGTCTTGAAAATGGCGGAGCAGAAGCCGGCAGGCGATACAGGCAGCACGGCGAGAGCAGCGCCGTCGCTGGCGCGTGGCGCCAATCTGGCCGTGCTCAGTCTGGTGATTGCGCTGGTGTCGCTGATGGCGGCGGTGTTTCAAGGCTATATCAACGCCCGTAATCTGGCTGTGGTGCAGCGCGATCTGGCGCGGCGGGAGCATGTCCGGGCGTGCAAAGAAGCCGCCGAACTGTTCTTTGAGGCCAAGCTGCGCATCGCCCGCCATGCCGGACAGGTCAGGGACAACCAGGGCGGGGATGGCTTTGACGCCGCGTTGGCCACCGGCCGTCTGGCGGCGGTCAGCACCTACCTCGCCAATTTCGGCGATGGCGCCACGCGGAACTCCTACACCGCTCTGTCGCAGGCGATGCGCACGCTGCTTGATGGAGCCGCACAAGGGCGGCGCGACGATCCCGCGCTGGTGGAGGCTGACAGGCTGTTCGGCCTGCTGAACGCCGATTGCGTCAGGGCCGCGCGCCTGGACTGAAGCGTTTGTGAGCGGGCGGGCTTTTCCTTTCCCAGCCATCGCCTTAAAGCTGTGCAACTTTTTCACACCACCGGACCGTTCATGCCCACCAACCGCACCTTTGCCGAACTGAACCCGCCGCCGCGCCTGATCATGGGCCCGGGGCCTCTGATGGCCGACCCGCGCGTGCTGCGCGCCATGGCGACGCCATTGCTGGGCCAGTTCGATCCGGCCTTCCTGTCGATCATGGCAGAAACGCAGGCGATGTATCGCGAGATTTACCGGACAACGAACCAGCAGACGCTGATGATTGACGGGACTGCGCGCGCCGGCATCGAGGCGATCCTGATCTCGATGATCGAGCCTGGCGACAAGGTGCTCGTGCCCGTGTTTGGCCGCTTCGGCCATCTGCTGCGCGAGATCATCGAACGCGCCGGCGGCGAAGCGATCATCGTCGAGCAGGAATGGGGCAAGGTATTTTCCGGCGAGGATTTCGAGAAGGCGCTGAAAGCCCATCGCCCAAAAATCGTCGCCACGGTTCACAGCGATACATCGACCACGATGGCGCAGCCGCTCGATGAACTCGGCAAGCTCTGCCAGAAATATGATGCGCTGCTGTATGTCGATGCATGCGCCTCGCTCGGCTGCATGGATATTCGCGTCGATGACTGGCACATCGACGGCATTTCCTCTGGCCTGCAGAAAGGCATGTCCGGCCCGCCCGGCATGTCGCCGGTGAGCATCAGCCCGCGCGCGGAAAAGCTGATCCGCAACCGCTATCATGTCGAGAAGGGCGTGCAGCCAGCCGGTTACAAGCCCGCGCCCGGCCCGCGCATCCAGTCGAATTATCTCGATATGGCGATGCTGTTTGAATATTGGGGCGAGAGCCATCTCAACCATCACACCGAAGCCACGACCATGATTTATGCGGCGCACACCTGCGGGCGGATATTTCTGGAGGAGGGGCATGATGCGGTGTTCGCGCGCCACAAGCATGTCAGCCAAGGTCTGATGGCCGGTCTGGAAGCGATGGGTCTGAAAATTTACGGCGACCGCGCCAACAAGATGACGAATGTCACCGGCATCGTCATTCCCGATGGCGTCGATGGCGATGGCATCCGCAAGGGACTCATGAGCCAGTTCGGCATTGAGATAGGCACCAGCTTCGGTCCGCTCGCCGGCCGCGTCTGGCGCATCGGCACGATGGGCTACACCGCGCGCAAGGAAAATGTGCTGATGTGCCTCGGCGCGCTTGAGGCGATGTTATTGCGCTCCGGCTTCAAACTGCCGGCTGGCGAAGGCGTGCAGGCGGCGATGAAGCATTTCGATGCGGCTGGCCTGTAAGTGAACGGCTTCGTCGATCCGACCAAGGAAACCTTCGCGGCGTTCCGGGCCGATGACCGGGCCGGACCGGTCCATATGCTCAATCTGGTCCGGTTCCGCGCGCAAGCGGCCTATCCCGATGGCCGCATCGCCACAGGGGCGGAGGCGTATGCGGCCTATGGGCGTGAGAGCTATCCGGTTTTTTCCCGTCTTGGCGGACGCATTGTCTGGCGCGGACAATTTGAGTTGATGCTGATCGGTCCGCAGGCTGAGCGGTGGGACGAATGTTTCATCGCTGAATATCCGTCGGTCGCCGCCTTTGTCGAAATGGTGCGCGATCCGGTCTATCGCGAGGCGGTGAAACACCGGCAGGCGGCGGTGCTGGATTCGCGGCTGATCCGCACCGCGCCGCTGACGGCGGGCGCGGGCTTTGGCGGTGACTGACTACAGCGAAAAACTCGTGCCGCAGCCGCAGCTCGCGGTCGCTTTCGGATTCACGATCTTGAAGGACTGGCCGATTAGGTCATCGACGAAATCCAGCACCGAACCGGCCATGTAGGGCACGGAGACGGAATCGATCAGCACTGTCGCACCGTCCTTCTCGAGCACCAGATCGTCAGGCTGGCGCGTCTGGTCGAAGGAGAAGGCGTATTGGAATCCGGAGCAGCCGCCGCCATTGACGCTGACGCGCAGCATTGAGCCGGGTG
>JBOFFO010000419.1:0-1870 GCA_051648665.1 Beijerinckiaceae bacterium
GTGACGACCGAACCCTTCCCAGGCTTTCCCACGGATTTGCAGGCGCAATTCATGGCGCTGATGACACGCGCCGATGGTGTGTCGCGCATCCGCGAAACGATTTTTGAAAATCGCTTCATGCATGTGCAGGAACTCGCCCGCTTCGGCGCCCATATCAAGATGGAAGGCGATCTCGCCACAGTGGAAGGCATTCCGGTGCTTAAAGGCGCGCCAGTGATGGCAACCGACCTGCGCGCCTCTGTCGGCCTCGTCATCGCCGCACTCGCCGCCGAAGGCGAAACGATGGTGCATCGCGTGTATCATCTCGACCGCGGCTTCGAGGCGCTGGAGAAGAAACTCTCGCGCTGCGGTGCTGAGGTGGAACGGCTGACGGGCTAAGCAGCAGTAGGCTTGATTTCTGCGGCCGGCCTATGCGTCAACCGCCATTGACGGGAAATCCCTTCGGCTTCACGACTGCCGACTGCCGATTGCCCATTGCCGGAGACTGAAATGAACGGCGCTGAAGCCCTTGTCCGCACCATGGTCAATGCGGGCGTCGATGTCAGCTTCACCAATCCCGGCACATCAGAAATGCATTTCGTCGCCGCGCTTGACCGGGTCGAGGGCATGCGCTGCGTGCTGTGCCTGTTTGAAGGCGGTGCGACCGGCGCAGCCGACGGCTATGCGCGCATGGCGGACAAGCCGGCGGCAACGCTGCTGCATCTCGGCCCCGGCCTCGCGAATGGATTGGCAAATATCCATAATGCGCGGCGCGCCGGCACACCGATGCTGAATATCGTCGGCGAACACACATCCTTTCACAAGCGCTTTGATGCGCCGCTGACCAGCGACATCGAGGCGCTGGCGCGGCCGCTCTCGCATTTCGTACGTACAGGGTCGCACGCGACAACGATTGCGCAGGATGGCGCAGACGCCATTGTCGCGGCGCGGGAATATCCGGGAAAAATTGCAACGCTGATCCTGCCCGCCGATACGGCGTGGGGCGGGAGCAACGGGCCGGTGAAAACGCCGAAGCAGCGGCCACGCAAAAAAATTGACGACGACGCGATCCATGAATCGGCGGAATTTCTGCGTGGTGGTCCAGCCTTGCTGCTGATCGGCGATGTGGGCTTGCGCGCCGGGGCGCTCGAAAATGCCTCGCGCATCGCACAAAAACTCAATTGCGCGATCATGGCGCCGATGTCGAACAAGCGCGTCGAACGCGGCGCGGGCCGTGTCGCCATCGACCGCGTGCCCTATCCGGTTGATATCGCCGTGGAGCGGTTGAAGGATTATCGCCGCATTGTTCTTGTGGGCGCAAAACCGCCGGTGGCGTTTTTCGGCTACCCCAACAAGCCCAGCGCGCTGACCCACCCGGATGCGGACTTTTTCACGCTGGCCGAAACAGGTGACGATCTGGCCGATGCGCTGGAACGCCTGTGCGATCATGTCGGCGCGGGCGCAGAAAAGCCGGTGCTGAATGCGCATATGGAAAAAACATTGCCGAGTGGCGGCGCGCTGACGCCGGATGTGATCGGTCCTATTCTCGGTCAATTGTTGCCGGAAGGCGCGGTGGTGTGCGATGAATCGGTCTCCACCGGCCGCAATTTCTTTTCCTCCACGCACAGCGCGCCGCCGCATGACTGGCTGTCGATCACCGGCGGCGCCATCGGCTGTGGCATCCCGCTTGCAACGGGGGCTGCGGTCGGCGCGCCGGGCCGCAAGATTGTCAATCTGCAGGCCGATGGCTCGGCCATGTACACGCTCCAAGCCCTTTGGACGCAGGCGCGTGAAAACCTGAATATTCTCACGCTGATCTGGGCGAACCACGCCTATGCGATCCTGCGCGGCGAACTCATGAATGTCGGCGCGGAGAATCCCGGCCGCAAGG
>JBOFFO010000420.1:0-3938 GCA_051648665.1 Beijerinckiaceae bacterium
CCCGCATCTCACGCAACATTCCGGTGGCTGCCATAATCGCCAAGACGATCGACACCGACATCAGCCCGCGCATGAACATGATTTGTCCGACGCCCATGGTGGCTGCTGTCAGGCGGACCAACGTATCGCCGGAGACAAACGCAATCGACGCTGCGAGCATAGAGAGAATGCCGCGCCGGTTATCCAGTGTCGTCGGGGAATGGGTGAGCGGCGTGACAGGCATCAGCAATCGGTAAAACGAACAGAATGTCAGGTGTAGCGGCTATCGGCTCCACCGCAAATGGATAATGCCGGTAGATCGCCGCGTGCATGGGCGTCATGCGCCGCCGTCAGCCAGCCAGTGCAGGACGCTGCGCCGTAAACATGGACAGGTCGAAGCGTGATTGTCCCGTCATCGCCATGTCCGCCAGTGTTTCACCGATAGCGCTGGCGAATTTGAAGCCATGCCCGGAGCAGGGTGATGCCACAATCACGCCCGGCATGTCCGGCGCATGGTCGATAATGAAATGCTCGTCGGCGGTCATGGTGTAGATACAGGCTGACATGCGCAAAACCGGCCCGTCTGCATCGGGAAAGATCGCCCGCAGACCGGCGCGCAGATGCTCTTCGTCGCGCGCTGTTGCAACCCGCGGCATGGTGTCCGGATCAACCGCCTCGCGAAAGTGCTGATGATGGCCGATCTTGAAACCGGGCACGCCATACTCGGGAAAAACATAGTATTGCTGGTTGTCGGCAATCGGCACAATGCCGACGGGGCAATGGGTGGTGCGGAACTTTGCGCGGTCCTTTGGCGCAAACCAGCCGATGACGCGCCGTTCCGGCATGGTGCGTTTTTTCAATGCGGGGAGCAGCGTGCCAACCCATGCGCCGGCGGTTATAATCACCTGTCCAGCTTCATATCGCCCACGATCCGTGCGCACAGTCACATGACCGGCAGCGGGTTCAATAGCCAGCACTTTTTCACGGGCATGCAAGGTTGCGCCAGATTCTAGCGCACCCTGCGCATGCAGTGCAATGGCGCGTTCAGAGAGCACAAAGCCGCCATCGGGCTGGAACAGCGCGACATAATCATCAGGCAATTGCCATGCAGGAAAACGCGTGCGCACAGCCCGCGCATCGAGCATTTCATGCGCCAGGTTGTGGGTGCGGCTCGACACCAGGGAACCGGCAACAATGGGATGATCTGCCGGTCCGGCATCGAGTGCGCCTGTGCGCACAAATACCGTTTCTCCGCTGAATTGTTCGAGTTCGCGCCACAGCGTCAGCGCCCGCTGCACCATTGGCACATAGGCCGGCCCCTCAAAATAGGAGAGCCGCAAAATGCGATTGACGCCATGCGAGGACCCATTGGTGTGGCCGAGGTCAAATTGCTCGATGCCAAGCACACGCTGGCCGCGCCGCGCCAGATGATAAAGCGCAGCGGTTCCCATGCCGCCCATACCAATGACGATGACATCGAAAGACGCGCTCATGAAACAATCCTGCCAAGCGCGCGCATTGAATATCAGCCGCCGGTCAGACTCATATGGCGGCTGACGGCGGGCTTTTTCGTGCGCCGGTCGATAATGAAGTCATGCCCTTTGGGTTTGCGCGCAATCGCATTCTCAATGGCCTGCGTCACGAGGTCGTTGCTTTCCGACGCGCGCAACGGCGTGCGCAAATCGGCGGAATCCTCCTGCCCCAGACACATGTAGAGAATGCCGGTGCAGGTCAGCCGCACGCGGTTGCAGCTTTCACAGAAATTATGCGTCATCGGCGTAATAAAGCCGATGCGGCCGCCGGTTTCCTTGACGCGCACATAGCGCGCCGGTCCACCGGTGCGAAAATCAATCTCGTCGAAAGTGAACTGATCAAGCAACTGTCCGCGCAGGACCGACAACGGCAGATATTGATCGACCCGCTCGATCTGCATTTCGCCCATCGGCATCACTTCGATGAAAGTGATGTCCATGCCACGCCCGTGCGCCCAGCGAATGAGGGCAGGGGCTTCCGCATCATTGACGCCTTTCAACGCGACCGCATTGATTTTGACCGCCAGTCCGGCGGCCTGCGCCGCATCAATGCCGGCCAGCACGCGCGACAGGTCGCCCCACCGCGTCAGCGCCTTGAATTTTGCTGCATCGAGTGTGTCGAGCGAGACATTGATGCGTTTGACGCCGCAGGCTGCGAGATCGCGCGCGAGTTTTGCCAACTGGGAGCCGTTCGTCGTTACCGTCAGTTCATCGAGCGCGCCGGACTCAAGATGCCGTGACAGGGACCGGAACAGAGTCATGATGTCGCGACGCACCAGCGGCTCGCCGCCGGTCAGGCGCAGCTTGCGCACGCCCCGTTCGACGAACACGCTGCACAGCCGGTCCAGCTCCTCCAAAGAGAGCAGATCCCGCTTGGGCAGGAAGGTCATGTCCTCGGACATGCAATAGACGCAGCGGAAATCGCACCGGTCGGTGACAGACACGCGTAGATATTTGATGGCGCGCTGGAACGGGTCAACCAGCGGCGAGGCGGCGGCGTGCGGCAAGCGGATGGCGTCCATGACAAATCCCTTCGCAGGTCAAGGCTGCGCGTGGATGGCGGTTCGCCGAATACATAGAGCGTTTTCGGGCTGAGGGTAAACCGATTTGGATCAAGAACCTGCGTAGCCTTGCCAGCAGCGCGCGGCGGCGGCATCTCCTCATAATGGACATGCTGGCGATGGGCCCATCCCGTTGGGCGCCCGCGGCCGCCGTCCGGACGGAGATTGTGTGATGGAAACCCAGCACTGGCCGGAGGAGGTACGGCTTGCCGCCGACAAGCGCGCCCTGACCGTCCGCTTCGAGGACGGGGCTGTGTTCACCCTGCCGGCGGAGTATCTGAGGGTGATGAGCCCCTCCGCTGAAGTCCAGGGCCACACGCCGGAGCAGAAAAAAACGGTGGCGGGCAAGCGCAACGTCATGATCATCGGTGTTGAGCCGGTAGGCCACTACGCCGTGCGCCTGACCTTCGATGACCTGCATGATACCGGCATCTATGGCTGGGACCTGCTGCACGAGCTTGGCCGCGACCACGCTGCCCGCTTCGCCGCCTATGAGGCGGAACTGGCGGCGAAGGGATTGTCTCGCGATCCCCCGGCCCGTCGGGGGTAAGCCTGCTTGCCTGCAGGAAGCAAAAAAGCCGGTCAGGGACCGGCCTTTTTAATCATGGGATCGAGACTGTGCTTAGCGCAGCACAACAACCTTGGTGCCGATCTTCACCCGGTTATAAAGATCGACCACATCGTCATTGTGCATGCGGATGCAGCCGGACGAAACGGCCTGACCAATGGTTTCCGGCTCATTCGAGCCGTGGATGCGATAGAGCGTCGAGCCAAGATAGAGGGCGCGTGCGCCGAGCGGATTGTCAGCCCCGCCCTTCATGTGGCGCGGCAGGTCAGGGCGGCGCTTCAGCATCTGCGGCGGCGGCGTCCAATCCGGCCACTCCGCCTTGCGGCTGATGCGGTTGACACCAGCCCATTCAAAGCCGGGGCGGCCGACGCCAATGCCATAGCGGATCGCCTTGCCGTCGCCAGTCACCAGATACAGGCGGCGTTCGGTCGTGTTGACGATGATGGTGCCTGCGCCTTCCTTGCCATTATAGGCGACTTCGGCACGGGGAATCGGGTTCACCATGGCGCGCGAAATCGCCGGGTCGGCAATCATTGGCTTGCCGGTCAGAATGTCGATCTCATAGGCCGATGCCGGAGCGGCGAAGGCAAGGGCGGCGCTCAGCGCTGCCGCAGCGATAGAAACGCGCATGGCCGTTTCATACTCCTCAGGGTTGAATCGTCAGGACAAGGGAATCAAGGTTCTTGTTTCGCACCTGTGGCTGCCAATCAACGGGTGGCCCTTTGAAAGGACGTCACATTCGCGTGTTGTGCGCCAGCGTTGCCCCATTGCAACAAAATCGGCGGTGCGCGGTCGCAC
>JBOFFO010000421.1:0-4250 GCA_051648665.1 Beijerinckiaceae bacterium
GTGAGTTTATCCATGCTCCGTCTCGCAGCAGTTCTCGTCGCGCTCGTTATGGGTTCGCAGGCTTTCGCCCAACGGCGCGGCACCCCCGGCGAGTTTGATTTTTATGTGTTCGCGCTGTCGTGGTCGCCAGGGTTCTGCGAACTGGAGGGAGATCGCAAGGGCCGCGCGCAGTGTGATGTGGGCGCGCGCAAAGGCTTTGTCGTGCATGGCCTGTGGCCGCAATATCATCGTGGTTTTCCCAGCGAGTGCGGGATGGACCGTAGCCCGTCGCGGATCGCCATGGACGCGGCGCGCGGCGTTTTTCCCGATGAGGGGCTAGCGCGGCATCAATGGCGCAAGCATGGCACCTGCTCAGGGCTATCGCCGCAGGCCTATTTTGACGCGACCCGGGATGCGCGCGAGCGCGTGAAAATTCCCGACGAATTTCGCACCGCGGCGCGTGATCGCACCATGGATCCGCGCGAAATTGAGCGGGCCTTCATCGCCGCGAACCCCGGCTTGCGCACCGACATGATCGCCATTGCCTGCCGGCAACGGACATTGCAGGAAATCCGCATCTGCATGACCAAGGATGTGCGCGGCTTCACGACGTGCCCAGATGTGGGACGCAATGAATGCCGTTCGACGGATATTCTTGTGCCTGCGATGCGCTGACCAATCCGTGAATTACCGGCACGCTTTCCACGCGGGCAATTTTGCCGATATCTTCAAGCATATCATCCTGACGCTGCTGCTTCAGCATCTGCGCATCAAGCCAGCGGCGTTTCGGATCATCGACACCCATGCCGGCGCCGGCCTCTATGATTTGTCCAGTGATGAAGCGCGGCGCACGGGCGAAAGCGCCGATGGCATCGGACGTTTCGATGCGGCTCGGATGAACGATGCGGCTGAAGAGATCGTCGCACCATTCCGCGCCATTCTGAATGCTTTCCGCGATGCGCATGGCGCGCATGCCTATCCGGGATCGCCGGAAATTGCCCGGCGGCTCCTGCGCGACAATGATCGTCTTGTGCTCAACGAATTGCATGGTCCCACGCATGCCGCCCTGCGTCGTGCGCTGGGACAGGATGCGCGGGTGCGTTTTCTTACACTCGATGCCGCTGTTGCTCTCAGGGCCAGTGTGCCGCCGCCGGAAAAACGCGGCCTCGTTCTGATTGATCCGGCCTTCGAGCAACCGGATGAGTTTGAGATTGTCGCGGACAGCGTGACGGCAGCGTGGCGGAAATGGCCCGCAGGCATTTACGCAATCTGGTATCCGGTCAAACAGGCCGGGCTTGTGGAAGGCTTCATGCAGGCCATCGCGCGCTCCGGCATTGAAAAGGTTTTGCGCACAGAGCTGCATGTGGATGCGATCCATGCGCCGGGCCTCAACGCCAATGGCATGCTTGTGATCAATGCCCCGTGGACATTGCCGCAGCAACTCGAAACAGTGCTGCCCGAACTGGCACGTCTGCTGGGGCGCGGCCGCGCCGGCTGGCGTTGCGAATGGCTTGTACCCGAACGCGGAAATTCCGCCCAAAATTAAGGAAATGCCTATGATGGTTCTTCGCTCATCCCCTGCCTCGCCCTTCGGCCGCAAGGTCAAGCTGGCGCTGGCCATCTGCGGCCTGAAAGAGAAAGTGCGCGTCGATATTGCCGACACCAACAATCCCGACGACAGCCTGCGCAAGCAAAATCCGCTCGGAAAAATTCCGGCGCTGGTGCTCGACAATGGCAAGGTGATTTATGATTCCACGGTCATCCTCGAATATGTCGATCATCTCGCCGGCGGCGGAAAAATCATTCCCACTGATGATTCCCGCTTCGATGTGCTGACCCTTCATGCACTGGCCGATGGCATTATGGATGCTGCGCTGCTGCGTGTTTACGAAAAACGGTTCCGCGAACCGCAGGAACAGAGCCAAAAATGGGCAGATTATCAGGGTGAGAAAGTGCAACGCGGCCTGGCCGTGCTGGAAGCAGCGCCACCCGCGATCGGCGCGACGCCGCATGTCGGCGTTATCGGCATTGCCTGTGCGCTCGGCTATCTTGATCTGCGCTTCGAAGGCGAATGGCGCAAGGATCATCCCAGACTCGTAGCCTGGCTCGATCAATTTTCCGCGCGCATTCCGGCGTTCGAAGAAACACGGTTCAAGCCATGAACCGCGTGCGCCAGCCCGTTGCCCTCGTTACAGGCGGCGCGCGGCGCATTGGCCGCAGCCTTGTGCAAGCACTGGCGCAAAACGGTTATGCGGTTGCGATTCATCACAACACCGCCGCCGATGAGGCCGCGCAGTTGCAGGCGGATATTCAGGCGCAAGGCGGAAACTCAGCGTTGGTGGCGGGCGACCTCGCTCTGCCCTCCGCCGCTCTGAAAATTGCCGAGGATGCACACAAGGCGCTGGGCCCGGTCACGCTGCTGGTGAACAACGCCTCCCTCTTCGTGCCGGACCGGATGGGCTTGCTGGATGATGCATTGTGGCAGCGCCATTTCGCCATCAATCTGCAAGCGCCGGTCTGGCTTGCGCAAGCCATGGCGCGGGCTCTGCCCGCCGACGCGGAAGGCTGCGTGATTAACATTATCGACCAGCGCGTGCTGCGGCCTGTGCCGCATTTCTTCAGCTATTCGCTGACGAAATCGGCGCTGTTCTCCGCCACGCAAATGATGGCGCAGGCGCTGGCGCCCCGCATTCGCGTCAACGCCGTGGGCCCGGGGCCAACGCTGCCGAATGTGCATGATGGCACGGAGGGTTTTGCTCAGGAGGTGGCGTCCACGCTGTTGCGGCGCGCGCCAACGCCGGCGCAGATTGCTGAGGCGGTACTCTATCTCGCCCGCGCGTCATCTGTCACCGGGCAGATGATTGCCGTCGATTCCGGACAGCATTTGCAATTTGACGCTTCTGCGCCCGGCGCTCCCGCCGCTTAAGCCAGCGCAATCCCGGAAATCAGGCGGCCATAATCTTTCTCACCACGATGCGTCGTCCGCCGAAAGCTGTAGAAGCGGTTTTCATCGGCGTAGGTGTCGAGAGCAAGATCGCCTGCATGGACAATGCCCGCGCGCTGCAATTTCATGATGATGAAAGCCGGCAGATTAAACCAGGCATGCCCGGATTTCTGCGCTGGTGAAAAATAGGCCGCATAATCTCTGTCGGCCTCCATAAAGCGCGTCACGAATTCCGGCCCGACCTCATAGCTCTGCGCCGCGATCGTCGGTCCGAGCACAGCCGTGATGGATGCGCGTTTCGCGCCGAGCCCTTCCATCGCCGCAATGGTGTTTTCCAGAATGCCGCCAAGCGCGCCTTTCCACCCTGCATGCGCCGCGCCGATCACGCGCGCTTGCGCATCGGCAAACAGCACCGGCCCGCAATCGGCTGTTGCAACGCCGAGCGCGAGGCCCGGCGTGGCGGTCACCAGCGCATCCGCCTGCGGGCGTTCGCCATCAGCAAAAGCCTGTGTCGCCGTCACCACAGTTGCGGAGTGCACCTGATAGCAGCTCGCCAGCGCATGGGCCGCGACGCCAAGCGCATCCGCCATGCGGCGGCGGTTCTCAACGACGAGGGCGCGATCATCGCCAGAGCCGAGGCCGCCATTGAGTGATGCATACAGGCCACCCGACACGCCGCCCTGACGCGTAAAAAATCCGTGCCGGATGCCTTGCATGGCCGCCAGAGCCGGTGACGTGATCGCAATTGCAGACATGGATGCTCTGGTCCCTTCAAAATCCCGGCAGTGATGTGACATTCGGCTGCGCCAGCGCCATGACCTTGAACAGCACGCCCATGCTGTCGCGATCTGCCGCCGTCAAGCGCTGTAAGGCCATGGCAATATCGGCGCGCTGCACATCGTTAGCACGGGCGCTCAATTTTTCAGCCCGCGCCTCAATGCCCATCGCGCGCAGAAAATCGCCCTGCCTGACTGGCCCGAAACTGCTCGCGCCCATATGCTGGGCGATGGTGCGCAACCGGGCAAAATCCACGTGCGCCGTCAGGTCTGCCTCCCCCGGCTGGGCAAACACATCAGCAAACGCATGACGCCGCACGGCTTGTAGCGTGTCGCCGAAACCGCTGTCGCTGTGTCCGTAGTCAATCACCAATGCGGATCCACCATCGGAAACAAGGCGGGCTGCGATTTCAGCCATCGCTGTCTCACCAACTGCACAAACCTCGCGAATTGCGCCCTCTGACGCTGCATCGGTCAGACGCAAATCCGGCTCGTGATGCAACGCATAGTGCAAGCGGCCATGGGCGCTGCCGACCATCCGCTCATGCCAC
>JBOFFO010000422.1:0-2865 GCA_051648665.1 Beijerinckiaceae bacterium
TCGCCCCGAGTGCTTCCCAGAATGCTTTAAGCTTTTCCAGTGCTGCCGCATCAACAGATTCATCCGGCGTGAGAATATGCCAGCGGTTGATGAACAGTGTGGCAAAGCCCGCATCCGGCCCCGATTGTTCGGTACCGGCGACGGGGTGGCCAGGAATGAAATGCACGCCAGCCGGCACATGCGGCTGGACATCGCGCACGACACAGCCCTTCACCGACCCGACATCGGAGAGGATTGCGCCCGCCTGCAGATGCGCCGCAATCTGTTGCGCCACAGCGCCATTCGCACCCACCGGCACGCACAAGATCACGCCATCACAACCCGCAACGCCGCGTGCCGCATCGGTCTCCACCGCATCGGCGATGCCGAGTTCGCGCACGCGCGCCGCGACCTTTTCATCCCGATCGATTGCGACAATGCGCGCTGCCGCATGGGCGCGCCGCGCCGCGCGCGCAATGGATGTGCCGATCAGCCCCATCCCGATCAGCGCCAGCGATTTGAAAACCGGCTGCGCCAGCGGTTTGAGACGATCAGGCACGCTTGGCTCCATGCAAAAATTCCTTCAGCACGGAAACCAGCAACCGGTTTGCCTCCTCGCTGCCAACGGAAATCCGCAACGCCGCGGGAATGCCATAGGCATCCATGCGCCGCACGATGATGCCGCGCGACTGCAGGAACGCATCGGCATCCCGTGCCGTTTGTCCTGCATCTGTCGGAAAATGTACGAGCAGGAAATTACCGACGCTGGGCGTCACCTGAAGGCCAATGGCGCCAAGCTGTTCTGACAAAACGCCCAGCCAATGCGCGTTGAACCGCACCGACTCATCCATGTGCGCACTGTCTTCCAACGCCGCGACGCCGGCCTCAATCGCCGCGCTGTTGAGATTGAACGGTCCGCGAATCCGGTTCATCGCATCGATAACGCCTTCTGGCCCGTAGGCCCAGCCGATGCGCAGCGCCGCCAGCCCATGAATTTTCGAGAAAGTGCGGGTCATCACAACATTCTCATTGTCTGAAACCAGTTCGACACCGGAGGAATAATCATTGCGCTGCACATATTCCGCATAGGCGGCATCCAATACCAGCAGCACATGGCGCGGCAGGCCTGCATGCAGCCGCTTTACTTCATCAAACGGCAGATAGGTGCCGGTGGGATTATTGGGATTGGCAAGGAAAACAATTTTCGTCTTCGGCGTGACCAGCTTCAGGATGGCATCGACATCCGCACGAAATTCCTTTTCCGGCGCAATGACCGGTGCTGCTCCAGCGGCGAGGATAGCGATGCGATAAACCAGAAAGCCATACTGCGAATAAATCCCTTCATCCCCCGGCCCCATGAAGGCGGAGGTGACGAGATGCAACAAATCATCCGATCCATTGCCGCAGATGATGCGTGCTGGATCGAGCCCGTATTTTTTGCCGACCGCTTCCCGCAACTTCGTCGCCGCGCCATCCGGATAAAGCTCCAGTGTCGCACCAGTTTTTTCGTATGCCTTTTTCGCCAGTGGGCTAGGGCCAAGCGGCGTTTCGTTCGAGGACAATTTATGAATTTTCGTCACGCCCGGCGCAGCGCTGCTCTTGCCCGGCACATAGGCGTCAATCGCCATCACGGAGGCGCGGGGCTGGGGGCGGTTGGCGCTCATGGCGATCTCCTGAAAAAATTAGCGGGCAGCAACCGCAAATCGCGCGGCGTGGCTGCCGATTTCGTGAATCGATGCGGGCCGGACGCCAAGATTTTCAAGCGCGGCTGCGAGTCTGGTCATGGCTTTTTCGCCCGGCACCGAGATCACCAGCGATAACCCTTGCGCATCGCCGACACTGCCATCGAGCGAGCCGCCGAGCGTGGCCACGGTCTCGTGCAAGCCCTCATGCCAGCGCTCGAGCCGCACCGAGAACACGCTCACCTCATGCACCATTGCCTCCCCGAGCGGGCGGGCAATGACGAACACCGGCGTGCCGGCGGGATGATCCGCCCGTTCGATAAAGGGCAGCCGCGCAATGATCTTGGGCGCTTCCGCTGCCTCAAGCGCGCGCCACCACGCGCCGGTGGAGGAGCCTTGCGCCGCGCCAAACATGCCGAGATCGCCGGCGGCCTGCGCCACAGCGGCAATCACCGCCTCCGGCCCTTGCCAAGGCACGAACGGCACGGTGAAGCCAAAATGGAAGCGGGCGGAATCCCGGATCGCCGCATCGCCCGCTGCGATATCCGCATGCACCCGGTAGGGCGCCTGAACATAGGTGAAGGTTGCGATGATGACACGCCAGATGCTTTCCACCGTATCGAGCGGCAGCAGTCCTTTATGACGCTCCGCCAGTTGCCGCATCATGCTCGCCTCGCGCCCCGGACGGAACGCGGAGCCGGAAACAGCCGTTTTCTTGATTGCGATCAGCCGGTCGATGATGTCGCCGCGCTCCATCAGCAGCCGGTGCATGCCTTCGTCGATCCGGTCGATCTCGCGGCGCAGGTCCGCAAGGGTCAGGCCCGGTGCGGGCGGCGGGTTGGCGGGGTCAGTCATGGGCGCAAAAGCCGGGGTGGAAGGGTCGGCGCTTAATAGGCGCGGAAGGGCACGGAGCACAAGGCGCAGGTCTGTCGGGGCCTTTGCAAAGAAAGCTGCAACCATGCGCCCAACAATTCAGCGCAACGTGATCAGCCCTTAACTTGACTCGCACCGGCGTGGGTCCATTTTTGGTTCAAATTTGAAAGGTCTGGAGGGGGCTTTTCAACCCGACTGGCCCGCCTCCCGTAGCCCACGAGCAAAGGCCCAACCCGTGATCGTGTCATCCAGCTTCGCGCGCCTCCTCTGCCCCCGCCTGTGGCGGCGTGCGGCGGCATGCGCCGCGATGACTGTCCTTTGCAACTTGCCT
>JBOFFO010000423.1:0-7613 GCA_051648665.1 Beijerinckiaceae bacterium
AGGCCGTCGAGCATTTGCGGCGCCGTGAGCCAACCCTTGGTTTCGACGGCGGCCTGCGCCAGCCACGCCAGCAGCGCATACGCGCCGCCAAACGTCAGCACGGCCAGCTTCGAAAAAAATAGGCCGAGGTCGACCAGTACATGGGACGGCGACAGAAAGAGCGCGGCCAACCCCACCGGCGCGAACCAGATGACGACGCCGAGCAACGCCGCCGCAACGCTGCGCTGAATACGCGCCGCTGTGGATTCAGGCGCGGGAAAAGCCACAGCGACGCTGGACACACCACCGAACCAGTCCGGTCGCGCCGGGGCCAGAACCGCCGCCGCGGCGCCCGCCGCAAGCACAATCAACGGAAACGGCACAGCGAACAGAAACAATGCGAGAAAACTCGCAGCGGCAATGACGAGGCTTCCCGGTCCCTTGAGTGCCCGCCGCGCAATCCGCAGCAAGGCTTCCGCAATAATCGCCAGCACCGCACATTTGATGCCGAAGAACAGCCCGTCGATCAGCGGCACGCCCTGCCCCAGCGCATAAAGGAAGGACAGTGCGAGCATCACGATTGCGCCCGGCAATACAAACAACAGCCCAGCGACAAGCCCGCCGCGCACGCCATGCAGCATCCAGCCCATATAAGTCGCGAGCTGTTGCGCCTCCGGTCCCGGCAGCAGCATGCAGAAATTCAGCGCATTGAGAAAACGTTTCTCGTCGATCCATTGCTTTTCATCGACGATAAGCCGGTGCATCAGCGCGATCTGCGCTGGCGCGCCGCCAAACGAGAGCAGGCCGACGCGCAGCCACAGACGCGCAGCCTCGCAAAATGAAACAGCGGGCGGCAATGATGCTGTTGCAGAAACACGGGACATGTCAGCACTCATTGCGCGCGCGGCCAATTGTGAATTTCAGCAGAAGCATGGCGGATCCAGTGCCATAACCCGTCATACAGAACCATGCCATGCCGCAACATCGCATGATCATCGTCACCGCACTGTGCCGATAACCCCAGCGAAATGGCCAGCAAACCCGCCGCCTGCTGCGCGAGATCGAGCCTGTCCGTATCGGCCGCGCGCACGATCAGCGCCAGCCTTTGCAAATCGGGATGAGATTCCAACCCGAATGCCCGCAACATCACCTCGAAGCTGCACAGTTCGCCATCATGCTCGAACGGCGCGCCGGGATAATCGAAGCCGGTTGCGCCGGACTGCGCCGCCACTTCGGCCACGTCCGCCGTCTCGGCAAAAAGGACTGTGGCCTGCGGGTCGAGAAAACGCCTGATCAGCCACGGGCAGGCCACGCGGTCGATTTTTGGACGCCGGCGCGTGACCCAGCGCGTCGGTGCATCGCCAAGGCGCACTGGCCCTGCTTCGCGCCGCACCGTCGGCCCCGCAGCGGCGTTCCAGCCATCAAATCCCTGATCAAGAATCGATGCGCGCAATCCGCGCGCGCGCAGCACGGCGGCGGCATACTGGCTGCGCTCATGGCCATGCACACAGGTGAGCACAATCTCCCGGTCACCCGGAAGATCGGATGCCCAGCGCTCGGCGTCGAACGCGGACCGCACCAGCGATCCCGGAATCAAGACGCCGCGCTCCGCGATGCGCTCCTCACGCGACACATCAATGACGAGCGGCGCATTGGGCGAGCCAATGCCGCGCAAAAGGTTATTCGCTGAGATGGAATAAGGCACACCCATGCGATCATGCTCCTGGCATGTCGCGGACTTGGGCGGAGCCTGACGGGGCGTCCGCATCACTTGCCCCGTGGCTGCATCAGTCGTCAAAGAGCCGGGACTGTCAATATCAACAGACAGACCATCTCTGCTCATAGCGGGCATGCCGGCGCATGCTGGCGGCCACGCCGCGAATGGCCTAAGGAATCGCGAACGCTGGATTCCTGCTTGGCAACGCTTCCTGAAAATACCCCGCGCCAGCGCCTCGCCGGCATTGCGCTGATGTGCGGCGCGCTGCTGTGCTTTGCGTTGCTCGACGCCTGCGCAAAATATCTCAGCCCGCAGATCGGCGCGTTGCAGGTGGTGTGGTTTCGCTACGCCATCAGTGCAGTCGCGGTAGCCGTGCTGCTCAATCCACTGACCGCGCCCGGCGTATGGCGCACGAAAAAGCTCTCGCTTCAGCTTGCCCGTTCGCTGATGCTGTTTCTCTCGACGCTGTTCAATTTTCTCGCGCTGCTGGAATTGCAGCTGGCGCAATCCATGGCCATCGTGTTTGCCGTGCCGCTGCTGGTGGCGCTGCTGGCTGGCCCTCTTCTCGGCGAGTGGGCCGGACCGCGCCGCATCATCGCAATCATCGTCGGATTTCTGGGCGTGCTGGTGGTGACGCGGCCAGGTGTTGGCGGCCTGCCGGCAGCGGCGTGGTGGTCAGTCGCCGGCGTGTTCGTCTATGCGCTCTACAATATCATCACGCGCATGCTGGCAGCGCACGATTCCGCCCAGACCACGCTGGTTTATTCCAGCGTCGCCGGCGTTGCGGTCTTGCTGCCTGTGCTGCCATTTCTCGACTGGAAGCCGATGAGCCTGTGGCAATGGAGCATTGCCTGCGCCTGCGCGCTGTTCGGCACATTCGGCCACTGGCTTGTGATTCACGCCAGCCGCCGCGCCCCCGCATCCGTGCTGACGCCCTTCATCTACACCCAGATCGTCTGGATGATCCTGCTCGGCTACTGGATTTTCGGCGATCTGCCAGACCGCTACACGCTGATCGGCGCGGGCATTGTCATCGCGTCGGGACTGTATCTTCTGTATCGCGAGCGCGTGCGCGGCGCGGACGCCGCGCGCAGCATGAAATCGATACCCTGAGCGTCACGTTTTCGGCGCGAGCGACGTGCCGTTGATGTCAGCGACAAAATCCGACAGCATCGGCACAAAATCGTCGCCCCTGCCGCTTGCAACCGCCAGCCCGAAAGCATTGCGCACAGCGACCGTAATCGGGTCCGCCACATTGGCGGTGTTCGCCATGGCATCGAGATAACGCACATCCTTCAGCGCATTCTGGATGGTGAACTGGTGCGCATTGCGGTCGCGCTCCAGCACATATTTGAAAAAGGTCTGATAGAAACCGCAATCCATCCGGCTGCCGCGCAGCACACTGTCGAACACTTGCGGCGAAACGCCGGATTTCTGCGCAATCGTCAGCGCCTCTGCGTAAATCGCGGCATAACCGAGCGAGAGAAAATTGTTGAGCAGCTTCATCTTGTGGCCGATGCCGACATCGCCGACATGGACGATGCGCGCCGCCCACGCCGCAATCACCGGCTTGACGCGTGTGAAGGTCGCTTCATCCGCGCCGACCATGGCCGACAATTCGCCAGTTTCCGCCTGCGCCGGCGTGCCGCCCAGCGGTGCATCGATCAAGGTCACGCCGAGCGGCTTCAGCTCCGCATGCAGCGCCATCGTGGACGCCGGATCGGTGGTCGAGCAATCCACCACAATCAACCCCGCATGCGCGCCGGCCTTGATGCCGTTGTCGCCACGCACGATGGCCTCGACCTGCGGCGCGCCGGTGACGCACAGAAAAATCACGGTCGAATTCTGCGCCACTTCTTTTGGCGTCTTCACCTCGATGGCGCCGCGCTTCACCAGATCATCCACAGGCGCGCGATTGCGATGGCCCATGATGGTGAGAGGAAAACCCTTCTCCACCAGATTTTTTGCCATGCCGTGGCCCATCAGGCCGACGCCAATAAATCCTGCTTTTTCCTGCATATCCGTCACTCGCCTTTCGCGCCGGTATCCCCGGCATCCATGCCATTGAGCAGGCGGTACATGCGCACCACCTGGCTGTCATCCATCGCGCCATAGCCATTGCCCGAAGCGGCCAGAAACATCTGGTGCGCCGCCGCTGCCAGCGGCAGAGCCGCTTTGCCCGCCCGGCCTGCATCGAGCACGATGCCCATGTCCTTGACGAAAATATCCACCGCCGAGGTCACATCCGGCTCAGCCTGCGCCATGCGCGGCCCACGATTGTTGAGCATCCATGATGCAGCAGCCGAACCGCCGAGCACTTTCAGATACATGTCCGGCGCAATGCCGGCCTTCTGCGCCAGCGCCATGCCTTCCGCCGCCGCCGCGATATGCACGCCGCACAGCAACTGATTGACGGTTTTCACCGCCGCGCCCTGCCCCGGCTTGGTACCGACATGGAAAATCTTGTCACCCAAATGCGAAAGCACCGCAGACGCGGATTCAAAGGCTGCCGGCGATGCGCCAACCATGATCGTCAACGTGCCGGCCTCTGCGCCGACCACGCCGCCCGACACTGGCGCATCGACAAACATCCGGCCCGTTTTCTCCACCCGCGCCGCAAGCGATTCCACCGCAGCCGGCGGGCAGGTCGCCATCAGGATAATCGTCGCGCCGGGCGCGAGTTTCTCCAGCGCGCCGGATTCAAACAGCACACTCTCCGCCTGCTGCGCATTCACGACCATCAGCACGAGTGCCGAAGCACCGCTCACCGCCTCCTCAAGCGTGGTGCACACCGTTGCATCAGGCGCGCGGGCAGAAAAAGCCTGCCGCGAGCCGGCAAAAATATCATAGGCGCGCAGGCGCATCTGCGCCTTGGCGAGATTGGCTGCCATTGGCCGGCCCATCGCGCCAAGGCCGACAAACGCAACCACGCCATGATCTCGCGCCGCTGTCATGATCCAATCCTCGCCCAAAGAAAAAGAAAAAGGGCGCACCGCGCCCCTTTTTGATCGTGCCAGCTATGCTCAGAGCCGCTGGCCGCTGGCCTGATCGAACAGATGCACAAGGCCCGGCTGCGGCGCGATGTGAATGGTCTGGTCAGGCCGCACATCGACGCGCTCGCGCAGCAAACAGATGATTTCCTGTCCGCCCAGATCGAGCACCACATGGGTTTCCGATCCCGTTGGCTCGACCACGATGACCTTGGCCGGCACACCCGATTGCGAAACATTGAGATGCTCAGGCCGGATGCCATAGACCACGGCCTTTCCATCCGACGCCGCGTGCGATCCGCCAACCGGCAGCGTTACGCCGCTGTCGGACACGAAGTTCTGCCCCTTGATCGTGCCCTTGATGAAATTCATGGCCGGCGAGCCGATGAAGCCGGCGACGAACAGATTGTCCGGCCGGTCATAGAGTTCAAGCGGCGTGCCCATCTGCTCGACAATGCCGTCATGCATCACCACGATTTTGTCAGCCATTGTCATGGCCTCGATCTGGTCATGCGTGACATAGACGGTGGTGGTTTTCAGCCGCTGGTGCAGCGCCTTGATTTCCGAGCGCATGGAGACGCGCAGCTTGGCGTCAAGGTTCGACAGGGGTTCGTCGAACAGGAACACCTGCGGATCGCGCACGATGGCGCGGCCCATCGCGACGCGCTGGCGCTGGCCGCCCGAAAGCTGGCGCGGATAGCGGTCGAGCAGCTTGTCGAGCGCGAGAATGCCGGCAGCTTTCGCAACGCGCTGGTCAATTTCCGATTGCGGCGCTTTGCGCAGCTTGAGCGAGAAGGCCATATTGTCCTTCACCGTCATATGCGGATAGAGCGCGTAATTCTGGAACACCATGGCGATGTCCCGCTCCTTCGGCGGCACGTCATTGACGACGCGGTTGCCGATACGGATTTCACCGCCGGAAATGCTTTCCAGCCCGGCCAGCATGCGCAGCAATGTGGATTTTCCGCACCCCGATGGGCCAACGAGAATGACGAATTCGCCATCCTGAATATCGATGCTCACGCCCTTGATGATCTGGACCGAGCCAAACGCTTTCCGCACGTCGCGGATTTCAACCGACGCCATAGTCTTCTCCCAGTCAGCCGGCCCTTTGGACCGGCAGGTTCACATTGTTCTCGTTGTTCGCAGGGCCATGCAGGCAACGCGCCTTGCAGGCCGCACGAAGGACCGGCACTATTGCACGATCAAAACCAAAATCAATGGGCCGCACGCCTCCACAGGGAGACAAAAGGCCGGGAGACAAATCCGTGACTGTCGATGTGTTGATGACCGCCCCCACCCAGCCGCTCATCGTGAACGGTGTGGACAAGGCCTTCCGCCTGCACAAGGCGTGGGAGGCCAAGGATCCGCCAGCCTTCATCCGCGAGGTCGCGCCAAAAATTCGGGGCATTGCGCTGGGCGGTCACACCGCCGTTGATGAGGCATTCCTGGCGCAATTCCCGGCGCTGGAAATCGTCGCAAGCCTCGGCGTCGGCTATGACCATGTCGATACAAAAGCCGCGGCAAAACGCGGCGTCATCGTCACACACACGCCCGATGTGCTGAATGAGGAGGTGGCCGACACTGCGCTCGGTCTCGTACTCAACGCCGTGCGGCAACTGCCGCAGTCGGAAAAATTCCTGCGCAGCGGCAAGTGGCTCAAGGGCAATTTCCCGCTCACCCCAGCCTGCGCGAAAAAACCGCCGGCATCGCCGGGTTGGGCCGCATCGGCAAGGCGATTGCGAAGCGGCTCGAAGCCTTCGGTGTGAAGGTTGTCTATTATGGCCGCACCCAGCAGAAGGATGTGTCCTACCGCTGGTATGGCTCGCTGACCGACATGGCGCGCGACGTCGATATTCTCATCTCCGTGCTGCCCGGCGGCGCGGCCACGAAATATATCATCAATGCCGATGTGCTGAAGGCGCTGGGGCCGGAAGGCGTTCTCGTGAATATCGGCCGTGGCACTGTGGTCGATGAGCAGGCGCTGATCACAGCGCTAAAGAACAAAACGATCGCCACCGCAGCCCTTGATGTGTTCGAGGATGAACCGCGTGTGCCGGCGGAACTGATCGCGATGGAGCATGTGGTGCTGTTTCCGCATGTCGGTTCGGGATCGATCTACACCCGCAACGCCATGGGTCAGCTCGTCGTCGATAATCTCATCGATTATTTTGCCGGCAAGGGCCCGCGCACGCCGGTGCCGGAAACGCCGTGGCCCAAGCCCTGACACGCACGCGCATCGCCGCTGGCCTGCTGCTCTCGGCAGCAAGCGCCAGTGCACAAACGCCGCCCGTACTGCTGCCGCGCAGCGCACCGGCTGTCGAGGCGCTGGCAGGCGCATGGGATATCGTCAGCGCCGATGGCGCCCGGCGCTGCCGGTTGCAACTCAACCGGCTTGAGCATCCCTCCACGGTTTCACAAGCCACGGGTGGTGCGCGCATGGACGAAACCGGGTGGATGCTCATGGGCATGCCAACCGCATGCCGCACCACATTTCCGGCGCTCGCCACGCGCAACGCCTGGGCGCTCGGCAAGGATGGCGTGCTGCATCTGGCCGCAGGCGGCGGCGTGGACGCCATTCCATTCAAGAAAAGCGCGGGCGGCGCATTCACGGCCAGCGCCGATATGCGGCTCGAACCGGTCGGCCGTTCCATACATGGCGAGGAGCGTGTGCAAAAAGTCGCGGCGGCAACAGCAACGCTCAGCCGCACTGAAAATGCCGTCGATCCGCAGCGCGCGAGCCTCGCAGGGGCCTATCGCCTCACGCGCGACAGCGCCGGGCATGCCTGCGCCTTGCAGTTGACGCTGACTCCAACGCGCATCTGGGGTGCGGAAGGTGATGTGTTGCTGGCCCATCTGACCGGCGAATGCGCCGATGAGGGGCTGCGCATTTTTTCCCCTGCCGGCTGGCGCATGGCCGAGGGGCG
>JBOFFO010000424.1:0-3689 GCA_051648665.1 Beijerinckiaceae bacterium
CGATGAGCGCGCCTTCTCCGCGAGGAGAAATGGACATGCAGGGCATCGGCGCAGCACTGCGGCGGCGTAAATGGAGCATTATTCTACCCACATTAATCATGGGTGCGACTGCTGTTGCGTTCGTCAATCTTGTAACGCCGAAATATGCAGGCGATGCGCGTGTCCTGTTGGAAAACAGGGTCAACTATCTCAATCGCCCTGACCGAGCCGAGCGTGATCAGCAAGCAAATGCTTTTGACTCCGAGGGCGTACAGAGCCAGGTCCAGGTTGTCATGTCGAACGATCTGGCGCGTGAAGCCATTAAGCGCCTAAAGCTTGTCGGTAATTCGGAATTCGACCCTCAGGCATCGCAATATCCAATTCTCAATGCGCTAATGGCGATGCTGGGATTGTCCAAGGACTTGACGGATCGGTCGGTTGAGGATCGCGTCATGCAGAATTACTATGAGAAGCTGGTTGTGTATCCTGTCGGCCGCTCGCGTGTGGTCGGCATTGAATTTACATCGAAGAATCCCGTTTTGGCGGCGGATGCTGCAAACACCATTGCAGAGCTGTATTTGGAGACAGTCTCCTCAGCGAAAAAAGACCTCGCAAGATCGGCCAGCACCTGGCTTTCATCGAATATCGATGAATTGCGGAAGCGCGTACAAGAAGCGGAGGCTCGTGCAGAAGAATATCGCGCACGCACTGGCCTGTTTGCTGCAGGTCGCGACACCACTCTTCCTCAGCAGCAGTTGGCTGAAGCGTCGACACAGCTTACTCAGGCGCGCACGCAACATGCTGATGCTACGGCGAAAGCCCAACAGCTGCGCGAAATGATTCGCAATGGCCGCGTATTCGAAATATCTGAAGTTTCAAACAACGAACTGATCCGGCGTCTAATTGAGCAGCGCGTTACGTTGCGTGGCCAACTGGCGCTGGAATCGCGCACATTGCTGGGTGGTCACCCACGCATCAAGGAGCTTAATGCCCAGATTGCTGATGTTGAAGGGCAAATTCGCTCTGCAGCAGAACGTACGATGCGGGGGATGGAGAATGATGCGCGCGTAGCCGGCGCGCGCGTTGAGCAACTGCAGGAGTCGTTGGATTTACAAAAGCGCAATTCCAGTGCGCTGCAAGAGAGTGAAGTACAGCTTCGTGCATACGAGCGCGAGGCGAAAACCCTGCGCGAGCAGCTTGAATCCTATCTCGCCAAGTATCGCGAAGCGATTGCGCGTGATACAGAAAATGCGGAGCCGGCAGATGCCCGTATCATTTCTCGCGCCATCGTTCCGCCAAGGCCGTCTTTTCCAAAGAAGCTGCCGATCATTGCTTTGACAATGTTGGCCGTGCTTTTGCTCACAATGGCATTGGCAATTGTTCGTGAATTGATGGCTACACAGCCGGTTGATGCCGTGATGCCTGTCAATGCTTTGCATGATTTTGACCAGCTGGAGAGTCCAGCCACCGCAAGCGGGACTGTTGAACCGCTGAATGTAGCCTCAGTTCCGCCGCGAGTGGCCGCACCTTCGATTCGTGCTGCATCAGCCGAAACGCATCCAGGTACGCCACGCGGTGAGCATCCTATTATCGGGATGATAGATTCTGAGCGCAACGAAGAAGGTAAAGTGCGCTTGCTTGTTCTTGGCGCTGAGCGCGTTGATGGCGGGCCTGCAATTCATCACATGGCGCGCTCGTTGTCTGCGGCAGGAGAGACGATTCTGTTGCCGCTGGGGCTATCAATTGACGGTAATGCGGATGATTCAGATAGGCCTGGGTTGATTGATCTTCTCGCCGGTGAAGCCTCTTTTGCAGAGATTATTCATCGCGAGGCAGACTCTGCCTTGCATGTCATGATGCTGGGGCAGGGTTCACTACGAGATATCGCGGGCAATTCGCAGCAGGCTGATTTGGCGTTTGATGCGCTTGCCGGCACATATGCGAGCGTGATCATTGAAACAAGTGCAAGCCTTGATCAGCTGGCGCTCGATTTCCTGATCAGGCATACCGATGTCGCTATTATCGTTGCGCGTGGCAGTGATGTTGATCCTGAATCGACCCAACTGTTTCACAGGGTATCAGCGCTGATGAATCGCGAACCGCTGATCATGCTGTTGAGCGATGACGAGGAAGCAGAGGCCGTGGCCTGATGGCTTTGGCATTACCTATGGTGCATACCGTCTGATCAGACTGTGATGGCGCAGGCATAAGATCAGTTGGTCTCTGATGCATGTGAGACCGCAAGGCCCGGGATATGCCTCAGCGTCTGCGTAGAAAATTCACCAGGCGGTTGAGTTGGGGAGATAGCTTCGTTGCGCGCCGCATCCCATCCCGGATCGACTCTTTGACGCGCAGGATTTGGCCGGCCGGTGTCAACGCCACATATTGGCTAACTATTGGAATCTTGCGCGGGCACCAGATTTCTTTGTAGCGCGCATCGCCAATTCCCAGATCGAAGCGCTGCAAGCCCTTACTGCAGAAGGTTTGCACCATGTGTTTCAGCAAATGTTCGCCTGGGCTGTAGCGCCCGATTGCATCATCGAGAGCGAAGGATGTGAACATGCCGGAATAACGGTAAGAGTCGCGCGTTCCTCCGAAGATGGCAATCGGTTCATCATTGAGTGTCAGGGCCTGCATCAGAATTATAGCTTTCCCATTGATGAATGTCGTTGCTCCGTCCATGAGAAAGGCTTCAGTGGCAGGGTCATCAAAAGGATTGGGAATGCCAAGATTATGCAATCTCGCGCGCTTTTGTTCCAGAAATTTTGTCACAAGTGTTCGAGCCATGGCTTCGTTGTCAGCAGTGAGGAACGAGAGGTTTCCCATATCTGCCAATCGTCTTTCTTTACCCCGTGCCTTCTTGCGACGATCAGCACTCGCTGCCTTTTGGTATGCGATCTCAAAATCGGGTTGAAGGTCACCTTCATAAAAGTGATTGCCAGTCATAACCATATTGGCGCATGCGAGAGGGTGAGTGCGGCCGTCCCAAAAAAGCGGCTGCGAAGTCAGTGCAATCAAGTCGATGTTGCCAATTTCTTCTGCAACAAACCGTAGCAGGCGATTTTTATCTTCATCCGCGTGTGGCCATGGAAATGTTGGCGAGGCCAGTGGAATATTGGCGTTGAAATGCTGCCCGCCCGCATATCGTAATATGCGCGTGGCGTGCCATGAATGGATGGCGAGCGGCAAAAGGGCCGTTTCTCCATCGGCTTGGATGCGCACGATGCAGGGCTGAATGCCCTCTGCAGCAGAAATGGTTTTATACCATGCGCGCACAAGAGCGAACTGTTGGTAAACAAATCCTGAATGCGCCTGCTGTAGCGCCAGCCAGTGGGGTGCAGCATCATCGGGATCAAAGTCCACGTGGAAATGATAATGCATGAGAGCGGTGGCACCCAGACTTGCAGCGCATCAGTACGCGCGCCGGTGAGATGACAGGAGGGCGCGGCAGCCCAGTTTTGTGGCGTCAGGTCACGGCATCAGTACCATGGCTTCCTTTATGCGCGGTTTCAGCACAACGCCTTGTTGAAGTTTTTGTGATAAACCCGTCGCGATGATTTTGAAGAAAACGGCGATTGATTTGGGGTTCCGCACGCTGGGCATGACCGGCGTGTCGCGCTTATGTGCGCCCAGAACTCAGGGGCTTGGCGCGATCCTCATGTTGCACCATGTGCGGCCTTGGTGCCCGCGCGCCTATGATCCCAACCGGG
>JBOFFO010000425.1:0-8525 GCA_051648665.1 Beijerinckiaceae bacterium
TATATCGTCGGCGAACGCTATTCATCGCCGCTACAGGCCGGGCGGCTCAAGCCCTATGCCCGTTTCGACATGCGCGCCGACTATAAGGTCAGCGACACGGTCAGCCTCTATGCACGCGGCGAAAATCTCACAAACGCGAAATATCAGGATATCCTGAATTACGGCACCACCGGCCGCGCCTTTTACGCAGGCATGCGCGCGACCTGGTGACGGGCCGGCGTGACTCCAGCAGCCGGCGCGCTATCCTCAGCGCTCCTCCGCTGCCGGTGAGTCGCAACGCGTGAAAAAAATTGCCGTCGAAAGCGTCATCATCACAGCCGTGGCACAGCCGGTGGCGCCGCGCCCGGACCGCACGCGGGCGGTGGCGCGCGGCGTATCCCGGCTGATGCGCGCCGGCGGTTTTGCGGTGGTGCAGGAAATGACCTTCGCCAGCGGCCGCCGGGCCGATGTCGGCGCGCTTGGGCCGGACAGCGAAATTGTCGTGATCGAGGTGAAATCCTCGCTGGAGGATTTCCGCACCGACCGGAAATGGCCGGATTATCGCGATTATTGCGACCGGCTGTTTTTCGCCGTTGATGCCGATTTTCCCGTGGATGTGCTCGACGCGGATGTCGGGCTGATCGTGGCGGATGCCTATGGCGGCGCCATCATCCGCGAAGCGCCGGTTCATAAACTTGTGCCGGCGCGGCGGCGTGCGCTGACCATTGCCTTTGCGCATCTCGCCGCGCAGCGGTTGGCGCTCATCGCCGATCCGGAAAGCGGGATACCGCGATAGATCAGGCCGTGCGCGTGGCCTTGATCACCGCCTGCTTCTCGGCGAGCGGGATATGGCCAACATAGCCCATCGTCTCACGCGCCGACGAAAAAATGTAGGACGGTGTGGCAGAGAAATTCAGTCTTGTGCCAAGCGCCGCGCTGGCCTTCAGCACGGCGGTCACGGCGTCACTGTTGCCAGCTTCGGTGAGGTCATCCACATCGCCGCCATGCTGCTTTGCCACGGCCAGTGCACGCTCGCCATCGACAACGCCGCGTGTCGCAAACAGCGCCTTGTGAAAGGCGAGATATTTCTGCCGGTGCTGCATGGCAAAGGCTGCGGCCACCTTGCCGGCGAGAATGGAAGGCAGACCAAGCACCGCGTAATTCACCAGCACGACCTTCAGTTTCGGGTCGCGTTTCAGGATCGCATCAAGATCGCGCGTCGCCTGTTTGCAGAAACCGCAATTATAATCGAAAAATTCGATCATGGTGACATCGCCAGCGGGATTGCCGACGGTGATCGTCGCGGGCAGGGCCAGCGCCATGCGCAGTGAATCTTGCGAGATTTCGCTGTGCGGCACGGATGTCGGATGATGCGCCAGCACGGGTGCGGCGGTGAAGGCCCCGGCGCTGGCGAGAAAACTGCGCCGCGCGATCATGTCTCGCTGCCCGGCAGTTTCAGATTTTCCGGTCGCGGCATGGAAATGATGTTGTAGCCGGAGTCCACATACATGATCTCGCCCGTGGTATCGCAGGAGAGGTCGGAACACAGATAAAGCGCCGTGCCGCCGATGCCCTCATGCGTGACCGGCCGGCGCAGCGGGGCGTGATCCTTCTGGAACGAATACATGAAGCGCGCATCGGTAATCCCGGCGCCCGCCAGAGTCCGCACCGGGCCGGGCGAAATGGCGTTGACGCGGATATTCTGCGGCCCGTAATCGGCGGCGAGGTAGCGCATGCTCGCTTCGAGGGCTGCTTTCGCCACACCCATCACGTTGTAATTCGGCATGACGCGGGTCGAGCCGCCGAAGGTCAGCGTCACCAGCGAGCCGCCGTTCGGCATCATGTCAGCCGCACGCTTGGCAATCTCGGTGAAAGAGAAACAGGAGATCACCATGGTGCGGGAAAAATTCGCCCGCGTAGTGTCGGCATAGAGGCCCTTCAGCTCATTCTTGTCGGAAAAGCCGATGGCGTGGATGACGAAATCGAGCGTGCCCCATTCTTTTTTCAGTGTATCAAACAAAGCATCCACCGAGGCGATGTCCTCGACATCGCAGGGGATGACGAGTTTCGCGCCGATGGATTGCGCGAGCGGTGTCACACGCTTGCCCAGCGCTTCGCCCTGATAGGTAAAGGCCATCTCCGCGCCATGCTTGTGCAGCATCTCGGCAATGCCCCAGGCAATGGAATTGGCATTGGCGACGCCCATGATGAGGCCACGCTTGCCCTGCATTAATCCGTTCATCACAATCCCCAGCCGCGCCGCCGCGCTCATAGATGTTTCTTCACCGCTGCGAGCGTCGCCTTCGACGCAGCCAGCGGCACAATTTCAAACCGGGCAAATTCACCCCAGATGATCACCCATTCCTGCAGCTTGGTGATGTCATCGCATTCCATGACAAGGAACACGCGTGAAAAATCCGCCTGCACCCAGCTGTCGATATAGGTCAGGCCATCCGGCAGCAGCCGGCCAAGCTCGGCGAATTTCCGGTAGATGTCCTTGATGCGCGCCTGATCGAGATGCTCGATCACCATGAACTGCATGGCCTATGCATCCACATGCTTGATGGCGATGGTCGCGTTGGTGCCGCCGAAACCAAAGCTGTTGGAGAGCACGCAGCCGAGCTTCATGTCATCCATGCGCTTGCGCACGATCGGCATGTCGGCAAAAGCCGGATCGAGCTCCTCGATATGCGCGCTCTCGCAGATGAAACCATTGTTCATCATCAGCAGCGAATAAATCGCTTCCTGCACGCCGGTCGCGCCGAGCGAGTGGCCGGTCAGGGATTTGGTGGCGGAAATATAGGGCGATTTTTCGCCCGCGCCGAACACCTCGCGGATGGCCTCGATTTCCTTGGCGTCGCCCACCGGTGTCGAGGTGCCGTGCGGGTTGATGTAGTCGACCTTCAGTTTGACGCCTTGCAGCGCCTGCTTCATGCAGCGCACCGCGCCTTCGCCCGAGGGTGCGACCATGTCATAGCCGTCAGAGGTCGCGCCATAGCCGCAGATCTCGCCATAGATTTTCGCGCCGCGCGCTTTCGCCCGCTCATACTCTTCCAGCACCACAACACCGGCGCCGCCGGCGATGACGAAGCCATCGCGGTTGGCGTCATAGGTGCGCGAGGCGGTGGAGGGCCGGTCATTATATTTCGAGGACATCGCGCCCATGGCGTCGAACAGCACGGAGAGCGTCCAGTCCAGCTCCTCGCAGCCCCCGGCGAAAATCACATCCTGCTTGCCCCATTGAATCAATTCATAGGCATTGCCGATGCAATGGTTCGAGGTCGCGCAGGCCGAGGAGATGGAATAATTCACGCCCTTGATCTTGAACCAGGTCGCGAGCGTCGCGGACGCGGTCGAGGACATCGCCTTCGGGACAGCGAAGGGACCGACGCGCTTGGAGTTGCCGCTCTCGCGTGCCTTGTCCACCGCCTCGATCAGCGAGCGGGTGGAGGGCCCGCCCGATCCCATGATGATGCCGGTGCGCTCATGGCTGACATCGGTCTCCTCAAGCCCGGCGTCGCGAATCGCCTGATCCATGGCGACATGGTTCCAGGCTGAGCCGCCGCCATGGAAACGCATGGCGCGCCGGTCCACCACGCCGTCCGGGTTTAGCGTCGGCGCGCCCGCCACCTGGCTGCGGAAGCCATGCGTGACGAAGTCTGGCGCCAGCGCAATGCCGGACCGCGCCTCGCGCAGGGAGGCCAGCACTTCATTGGTGTTGTTGCCGATGGATGAGACAATGCCCATGCCGGTGACGACGACGCGGCGCATGCGGTTCTCCGTAATGGCGCGGCGGGTTGTCGGGAGCCGCGCGGGTGTGACGCAAGGATCAACGCCGGTCATGGCCCCATTGCGGCGGCGGCGCAAGCCGGTGTGGCGCAGTCGTCAGGCCGTCTGGCTCAGGGCAACCGGCGGGCCGGGGCAGCGGCGGCGCGGTCTCAGCCCGCCTTCTGCTTCGACAGGCCGACCTTCAGATCGGCAGCGTGATAGATCTGTTCGCCATCGGCCTTGAGCCAGCCATCGGCGATGCCGAGCACGAGGCGGCCGCGCATGACGCGCTTGAAGTCGATGCCATACTCCACGAGCTTGGTCTTGGGCGTCACCATGCCCTTGAACTTCACCTCGCCGGTGGAGAGCGCCATGCCGTAGCCCGGCTCGCCCAGCCAGCCCAGATAGAACCCGGTGAGCTGCCACATGGCGTCGAGGCCGAGGCAGCCGGGCATGATCGGGTTGCCCTGGAAGTGGCAAGGAAAGAACCAGAGGTCTGGCCGGATATCGAATTCCGCGCGGATGAAGCCCTTGCCGAATTCACCGCCCTCTTCGGAAATCTGGGTGATGCGGTCAAACATCAGCATCGGCGGCAGCGGCAACTGGGCGTTGCCCGGTCCAAACAGCTCGCTGCGCCCGCAGGCCAGCAATTCTTCATAGCTGTAGGATGATTTTCCGGGCATGGCTGGGTCCTCGCGCAACGCACGGGTTCGCCCGCGCTTTGGCCGTTGCGTTAGCATGGGCCACGCGGATCGGGAACAGCCCGTCCGCACAGTTTCGCAACCCTATAACCTGCCCGCGCTTGCAGCCCATGGGGGCTTTCCCATATGATCAGGCGAACACGTTGCATCAGACGCCTTCGTCAGGATTTATGGACCAGAATGCCATGACCCGCCGCCCGGCGCCGCCAGAGCGGCCGGGATGCCCCTACAGCGCCCTGCGCACCCGGTTGCGGGATGCCCGTCTGCGTCCCACGCGCCAGCGGGTTGCCTTGGGTTGGCTGCTGTTTGCCCGCGGCCACCGCCACGTCACGGCGGAAATGTTGTTTGAGGAGGCGATGCAGGCCCGCGTGCCGGTCTCGCTCGCAACGATCTACAACACCCTGCACCAGTTCACGGATGCCGGTCTGCTCCGGCAGGTCGCCGTGGATGGGTCCAAATCCTATTTCGACACCAAGCTCGATGATCACCATCATTTCTATTTCGAGGGTGAGCAGCGGCTGGTCGATATTCCCGAAGATTCGATAGCGGTGCAGGATTTGCCGCCCGCCCCGGAGGGCATGGAAATCGCCCGCGTCGATGTCATCGTGCGGGTGCGCCCTGTTTCCAAAGGCGCATAACGGACTGGGTCAGTCCGGTTTGATTTAAGCGAAAATTAGCGGCCATTGCTGCTTATGGGTCCAACGCTGATGGGGGACCCGATGGCAGAAGCACAAGGCGCGAAATGGGCGTGGCAGCAGGCCTGCGATCCGGGCCGTGCCCGCGCGCTCATGACCATGCGGGCCTATATCTGGACCGGGATTGCGGCCATCGCGATCCTTTCGGCGGCAGTCCTCAGTTTCACCAACCTGCGCATCGCCTATCTCAGCTTTGGCGGCATGGCCGCAGGCGCAGTCAGTTTCGCGGCGCTGAGCGCTTATTTTTCGCGCAGGCGTGGTGATGCCTTTCTGGCCACCGCCGCCGACAGCGTCGCCGTAATTTTCGCGTTCGGCGCGAGCCTCGCCATCCTCACCTACGCCACCGCCTATCTCTCCGGTTTCTTCCCGTTGCAGGATGCGTGGCTTGATGCCGCCGACAAGGCGCTGGGGTTTGACTGGAAGGCGCTGGTGCGCTGGCTCGACGGCTACCCCATTCTTTCATTGTTGCTGCTGCTCGCCTACGCCTCCGTGCCGGTGCAACTCGCCATCATGGTGTTCTGGCTGACCATTCGGGCAGAGCCGCAGCGCATCGTGATTCTACTGATGGCGATGATGCTGGCGCTGATCGCCTGCGCCGTCGTCATGGTGCTGGTCCCGGCGGTCGGCGCTTACCCGTATTACGCCATCGACCCGGCGCGCGATCATCCCCACATTTATCTGGGCACCAACATGCTGCATGTGCCGCACTACATGGCCATGCGCGAAAATGCGCCGTTGCTGCTGCATGCGGACAAGCTCGAAGGCATTATCACTTTCCCCAGCTTCCACTTCGTTATGGCTGTGCTGTTGATTTGGGCGTTCTGGCCCTACATCGCCTTCCGCATCGCGGCCCTCGTCGTGAACGGTGCGATGATCGTCTCGACCCCGCCTCATGGCGGCCATTACCTCGTCGATCTGTTCGCGGGCGCGGCCGTCGCCGCGGTGGCATTGGCTCTGGCCCTGCGGGTCTGGCGGCGTGTCCATGCGCGTGCGCTGAGGACAGTGGCGGCGGATGCCAACCCATGGCCTGCGCCGGTGCCTGCCCATGATGGCGTTGCGCAGGCAGGCTAAGCAATTTCGCTGCCGGAACAACGCCGGCACCCAAGATCAACAATAAAAAAGATCAGCATCGGAAAAAGCGGGCCGCCGAGGCCCGTTTTTTGTTTCCCCGTGCGGGCATGGCATGTTCTATTGCCGTAACCGAACCGCTTCAGTCAGACCGCTCGTGGAAATTTACCTGCCGATTGCCGAGTTGCCGGTGAATGTCCTGATGATTCTGGGCATGGGCGCGGCCGTGGGTTTCGTATCCGGCATGTTCGGTGTTGGCGGCGGATTTCTGATGACGCCGTTTCTGATGTTCACCGGCATTCCGCCTGCGATTGCTGTCGCCTCGGTGTCAGCGCAGCTGGCCGGTTCATCCATGACCAGCGTGCTCTCCTACATGCGCAAGCGCGCGGTCGATTTCCGTCTCGGCGGCGTATTGGTGTTTGGCGGCGTCATCGGCACGGTCAGCGGGGTGCTGTTCTTCAACCAGATGCGCAAGCTGGGCCAGCTCGAACTCATCATCGTGCTGTCTTATGTCGTGCTGTTCAGCATCATCGGCGGCTTGATGCTGGTCGAAAGCCTGCGCAGCCTGTTCCGCACGCGTCGCAAACATCCGGTGCCGGTCAAGCGCAAGCGCCGGGTGCGGCCCAGCTATTTCGGCTGGCCGTTGCGGGTCTGGTTCCGGGAATCACGGCTTGTCGGCAGCGCCATTCCTTTTGCACTCCTCGCCTTTGCCATTGCTTTTGTCGGCGCTGTGCTCGGCATCGGCGGCGGCTTCATCCTCGTGCCGGCGCTGATCTACCTTTTTCATGTGCCGGCGGCGGTGGTGGTCGGCACATCGCTCTTTCAGATCCTCATCACCATGACGCTGGCGACGGTGATGCACGCCATGACCAGCCACAGCGTCGATATTGTGCTGGCCGTGCTACTGATTGTCGGTGGCGTTATCGGTGCGCAATTCGGCGCGCGCGCCGGTCAGAATATGCGTGGCGAACTCTTCCGCCTGTTGCTGGCGGTTATGATTCTTGGCGTAGGCCTGCGCTTCGCCAGCGAGATTGTCATCCGGCCAACCGAGCCATTTTCTTTGCGGGCGGAGAACCGGGTGCGATGAAACGGCTGCTATGGCTCACGGCTCTGCTGCTGTATGCGCCCGTGGCGCAGGCCGAGACGCTGATTGTCTCGCTGGCGACGCACCGCGTGCAGATCATGTCGAATTACACCGGCGCGCAGCTCGCCGTGTTCGGCGTAATCGAGCGCGATGCCCGCACCGTGGCGCGCGTTGGCCCGCTTGATCTTGCCATCACCGTGCGCGGTCCGCGTGAAACGGTGATCGTGCATGAGAAGCAGCAGACCTTCGGCATCTGGATCAACCGTGACCGCCGCACCTTCCGCGACATACCCAGCTTTGTGCAGGTGCTGTCCACGCGCCCGATTCAGGATTTCATGGATCCGGAGCGCGCGCGCCGTTACCAGCTTGGCCTGCGGCCGATTATCACGCCGCCGGCCCAGGCCATCGAGGTGGATGCGCGCGCCGATGATTTTCGCGCCTCGCTGGTGCGCCTGCGCTATGAAAATGGCCTTTACCGGGAAAATGAGCGCGGCGTCACCTTTCTCACGCCCAATGTCGTGCAGGCTTCGATCGCGTTGCCCGCCGCCGCGCCGCTCGGTTCCTACGATGTCGAGGTCAGTTTATTTTCAGACGGTGTGCTCCTGACCAAGCAGACCACGAATTTCGAGGTGGTGAAGGCAGGCTTCGAGCAGGCCGTGGCTGATGCGGCCGCGAACCGCCCGATGCAGTATGGGTTGGCGGCGGCATTTCTCTCAATTTTATTCGGCTGGCTGGCCAGCGTGGCGTTTCGGAAGGATTAATTCCGGTCCGGCAGAAGCATGCCGCGCGCGATGGAAAACAGCCGTGCATCGCCCAGCACATGCGCCATCAGCGCCGCGTCATCGAACAGGCCGGTAAAGGCGCGGCCGAGAATATTCAACCCGCCCGTATAGGCGCCGAGTGCCGGCAGAATGAGGCGATGGCCGTCCGTGGCGAAACATTTGCGCCGCACAGCGCGACCCCGCCCGGCCACGCGCGCACAGGGGTGCAGATGCCCGGCAATCTGTGGACGCGGGTCGCGCGCACTCGCTGCGTGCCACAGCAGCACGCCATCAAGATGCAGGAACGGCGCAACATCGCCGCCGACGCCCGCAGGCGGGGAGGGATCGTGATTGCCGGCAATCCACAGCCAGTCCCGGCCTTTCTGCAAATCGGCCAGTGCGGAAAAATCCTCAGCGCCGAGACGATCAGCGCCATCGTCATCGTGAAAATTGTCTCCCAGCGCGATGA
>JBOFFO010000426.1:0-4462 GCA_051648665.1 Beijerinckiaceae bacterium
CCGGGGCTTCGGGAGCCTCTGGTTTTTTTTGTTTGTCTTTATCCGTCACGGCATCCTGCGGGGGGAGGCCCCGGTCCCCAATGGCTCGCCGGCTGGCCTTAGCACTCTGCCCCGCCCGTGGCGAGACAGGCAGGCCTACTCTGTGGGCTTCAGCCGGTCATAGAAGCAGCAGCGCAGGGATTCCGCATCTTCATACCAGGCCTGCGGCCCTTTGCCGGCCTTCAATGTGCGCTGCCAGAGCCGGTCCAGCACATCGCGTCGTTCGAGCGTCAGGTCGAAATCGGCGTTGAAAAAGATTTCTGACCATTCCCACCAGGTTGCGAGTTTGGTGACGCCGCGCAGCAGATCATACCGGTCGCAGACTTCCGATGTGAGGTCGCTCGTCACCGAACCGAAATACACGCCCCTGCGCGCTACGCGGTGCAATTCGCTCACAGCCTTTTTCGCGCGCGATGGCGCCACATGGCACAGCGACGTCTCGTAAATATAATCGAAGGATTGATCCTTGAACGGCAGGTCGGTGACCGATCCGGAGAGATTGTATTTCTTCAGCGCCTTCGGTGTCTTGCCATGAATGTAGCTGTTGTTTTCGACGCCCCACGCGTCGATGCCGCGCTCACGAAGGGCGCCGACCAATTCGCCGCTCGCAGAACCCGCGACCAGCAGCTTGAACGCGCCTTTTTCGCCCCACGCCATGCGGATCATGTCGAGGATATAATCGGGATCGGAAAATTGCTGCCACACCTGCGCATAGGGGCCGGTGGCGCGGTACTGGTCGAAATAGATGCGATCGATTTTTGGCGATGGATCAGGCACAATCGCCGGCATGATCTTGTCCACGGCCGCCATCTGTTTGGCGAGGCCGGTTTCGTAACGGCGGCGCATCACCTGCGTCAGCACAATGTCGCTCGCCATGTCGGATGAATCGAGCAGGCCGTTCAGCGTGGAATCGAACAGATAATCACCGACAAGGATCAGGCCGGGATGCTCTTTCGGCTCCGGCACATGGTTGGTCATCGCGTCGCGCACCGGCAATCCGCCGGGAATGGCGTTGACGGAGGAAATCCAGGGAATGACGCGCGCCTCAATGAGATGCTTGCGCGCATCGCCAAATTCCTTCGGCAGGGTCTTCAGCGCTGTCTCGATGAGCTGCTGGTGCGGCACGTTGACATAGGCCAGCGCATCCGACCCGGCGATCAGCCAGTTGAGCACGCCTTTTTTGCCGACATCGTGCCGCGATCCCTCGATATAGACACAGGCGCCGCCGAAGGCATCGGTCATGAACCATGACCCCTTGACCTTGCCCTCCCAGAACGGCTGATCAAAAAGCGCTGCAACGCGCAGATAATGCGCAGGCCGGTCAAAATGGCGGATGTGCTTGACCATCGCCTGCCGCAATTTTTCATTGCCCCATTCGACAGTGGTCAGCCAGTTATGCGGCAGGCACACCATCACCATGTCGAAATCCTGTTCGAGACGGGATGTGCCGTTGATCATGTGCAGGCGGTAACGGTCATCGCCGGCGCGATCAATTTTCAGCACGCGGTGATTGAGTTTCACCTCCGCTTCCAGTTGCGCCTTGAGATTGTCGATCAGGCGCTCATTGCCGCCATTGATGGAATAGACGCCGATGTAGCCGTCGAGGTCCATCAGGAAATTTTTCAGCGCGTTGAGGCCGTTGGTCTGGGACGCATCGCAGGCAAGGTCGGACCGCGCCATCGCCTTGAAGAAGCGCTTGGCGACAGGATCATCGATCTCCGCATCGAGCAGTTCCTCGCAATTTTCCCACGCCCAGTCATGGTCGTTGTCATGCTTGCCGACGCCCTCGTAATACTGCATCGGCGTCATTTTTTCCGCCAGCAGCTTGCGGAATTTCAAAATCGCATCCGCAGTTTTCTTGCCATAGACCTTGCGCATGCCATCGACGCCATCGACGATCTGGCTGTCGATGCACAGGGCATCGGAATCCATCGGCGTGGTCTGGAGTTGAAAGCCTTCGATCAGCTCTCGCAGCGGGTCAGGCCCGATCATCGAGTAATCGTAGATTTCGGCGACGCCTTCCTCATACATCGGGCCATCTTTGCCGAATGTCTTGGTGACGATCTTGCCGCCGAGCCGGTCGGACGCCTCAAAGATGGTGACCTTGGCCAGATTGCCGATTTTCTTCTTGATATGAAAGGCATTCATCAGCCCGCCGGGGCCGCCGCCTACAATCGCCAGTTCGATCACGGTGTTGTCCGCTCCAGCCCAAACCCCGGCCAGGGGGCGCTCCATTGCGCGCGCGACCGCGCCTTAATCCGGCGTGGGCAGCGGGGCAAGAGCGCGTGAAACAAGGCGCGGACCCTGCCTTTGCCGCCGTGCCGGGTCAAGAAATGGATCGGTCTTTGGTGAATTTATTAGGACACTGTTCACCAAAGGCCACAGGGCGGGCCATCGCCGATGCCCGCCTTGCAGCAAGTCCAGTGAGGTTCGTCCGTCCGCCCTTCAGTCTGCCGGAGTTTCCCTAGCGGCAGATTGATGGCTCAGAGCCGGTACTTGATGTGATCGGTCCAGAAGCGTTCGAGGCGCAGCAGGGCCGAGTTCATGCGGGTGAAATCATCCTGGTTGATGCCGCCGATCGGCTCCAGCGTCACGGTGTGCTTGCCCAGCACGGTCGCGATCATATCGCGGACGGCCTTGCCCTTGTCGGTCAGGCTGATGCGCACCGCCCGGCGGTCCGTGCGGGACCGGGTGTGATGCATATAGCCCATCTCCACCAGCTTCTTGACGTTGTAGGAAACGTTCGAGCCGAGATAGTAGCCACGGGTGCGCAGCTCGCCGGCGGTCAGTTCACTGTCGCCGATGTTGAAGAGCAGGAGAGCCTGAACCGCATTGATCTCATCGATCCGCTTGCGGTCCAGCTCGTCCTTCACCACGTCCAGCAGGCGGCGGTGCAGGCGTTCCAGAAGGCCAAGGGCCTCCAGATAGCCAGTCCTGATCTCGCCCTTTTCGTCCCCCGGCTGGCGCGGAGCCAGCTTCGCAGCTTGCGTATTCATGGTCAGCCTCACTGTGTCATTTTTGTCCGGCTGCGGTCATTTGTGCCGCGCCGTGTAAGGCCAAGTTAGGTTTAGGGCATGAAGACGAGTTTAAATATGAGGATGAATCAAATCTTGCGTGATTTTGCGTAAATTAAAACAGAATCTAATGGTCGTTTACCTTGCGGATTCATGAACAGGGAAGCGTATTGCGTGTGCGAATGCTTGCCCGAGGGCGGCGTATTCTCTCAGGCTTGCGCCGCACTTTTGTGATGTCGCCTCAGCCTTACCGCAATAACGGAAATGTCATCGCTTCCGCTTTCACGCCGCTGCAAAACCAATAGGTCTGGGAGCCTATTTTTTTGGAGCGGGATGAAAATGGCGCGGAAAATTATCATTGTCGGTGGAACCGGCGGCATTGGTGCGGCGCTGGCTCGTTTGCTGGCGCGCGACAATGCGCAGCTGCATCTCATCGCGCGCGATCAAGAGCGCCTTGCATCTCTGGCGAGTGAAACCGGTGCGACATGGGCCAGTGCAGATACCGCCAATGAGCTTGCACTGCGCGCGGCTATCGCAGAAGCAGGCGCGGCCATCGACGGATTGGTGTATGCGGTCGGCACAATTAATCTCAAATCTGTGGCACAATTACAGGCGCGCGACATCGACCAGGATTTTGCGTTGAATGCGCGCGGCGCATTTTTCGCTGTGCAGGCGGCGCTGCCGGGATTGCGCGCTGGCCATCACCCCTCTGTTGTTTTGTTTTCAACCGTCGCTGTGCAGCAAGGCTTTGCCATGCACGCCTCTGTCGCGATGGCCAAGGGGGCGGTGGAGGGGCTGACGCGCGCTTTGGCCGCGGAATTGTCGCCAGCGATCCGCGTTAACGCGATTGCGCCATCCCTGACGCGCACGCCGCTGGCGCAACGTCTCCTTGCCTCGGACTCCTTGGCCAAAGCGATGGCCGCCGCGCATCCCGTGCAACGCCTTGGCGAGCCGGAAGATATTGCGCAGGCCGCGCGCTTTCTTTTGTCGCCGGACAGCGGCTGGATGACCGGGCAGGTGATGGCGGTGGATGGCGGGCGCGGCGCACTGCGCGTCAAGGGCCAATGAAGCCGGAAAAATCCGTGCGCATGCGCAAGCCGCATCTGCCGGAAAAAATCTGTGTGGCCTGCGCGCGCCCGTTCGCATGGCGCAAGAAATGGGAAAAGAACTGGGATACCGTGAAATACTGCTCGGACCGCTGCCGTGCGGCGCGCAACCGGCAGGGCTGAACGCGGCCTAGAGCATTTTCCGATCAAATGGATGCCGGTTGATCGAAGAAAATGCGATCTAACACAAGAAGCTGGAGCGGCCTACCTGATCCAATCAGGTCGGCTTCCGCTCTAGCCATCTTCCTCGCGCGCTGACAGGGAGGTAAGCACGAGAAACAGCACGATGCTGGCGATCAGCAC
>JBOFFO010000427.1:0-7244 GCA_051648665.1 Beijerinckiaceae bacterium
CCGCTTTCAGTAAAACAGCCAGCGGACGCTCCGCAGGGGAGAGCACGGCGTGAGCCGCAACGATCGGCGCGATGCTGCAGATATCGGCCAGCACGAGGGCCGCTGCCATGAGGCGGCCATCGGCGGTGAGCGTTTTCAGCATAGTGCCAAGTGTAGCCTCACCCTGCTGCACACGCGCAGCGATAGCCTGCGGCGTCTCCCCGTCTTCGCCCTGCTCGTCCTGCGCAAGTGTCTGAAAGTCATCCAGCGTTTCACTGCGCCGGGCCGTCAGAAGATGGGCGCGGGCGCTGTCCGAGAGAAAAGGCCAGAGCCGGTCGCCAATCGCTTCCGGCAAATCGTGCCGCTGGACCAGCGCGTGCTTCAGTGACAGATCGCTGATCGCCAGTTCCGCCAGAGTCGTCAGGCTGGAACGCGCGAAATTCGCACCGGGATTTTGTGCGACGGCAAGGCGCGCCGCGTCATTGCCGCGGGATACGATCTGGTTGGTTTGCATCGCATCGAGGGTTGGCATGTGTGCGAGTACCAGCATCTCACGGTGAATCGGGGAGAGGTCTGCTGACAATTCAGCAACAGGCTCGTCCTGTGTCCCAGCATCGGGTGGCGGAGAGACGGGTGCGGCATCAGGGGCATCCCCTGAAGCCTCACCGGCAACACTTGTTGCGGTTCCGCTCTCGTCGTGAGTTGCCTGTGACGGAGCATGCGCCAGCCCGGCGAAACGGCCAGATACCTTGGCAAGGCGGTTCAAGGTTTGCTGCACGCTTTCGTGTGGCAGCAGCCGCAGGAGACGGCTCAGGGCCTCGGCAAACAGGTCGAGACCGGCCTCATCGAGTTCGCCGCCGCGCTGCTCCAGCACCCGGACCAGTGTGTCCAGAGTGTCGCTGCGCGCCGCCGCGTCCGCCGCATGGAATCCCTTCTGGATGTCCGCCAGCATATGTCCATCCATTCTGGCAGGTGGCATCCGGCCAACCCGCTGAAATTGCGCCTGCACACTGGATCGGCGGGCTTTAACAAGCGCTAAAGGGCGCCGCTGTGCGGCCGGATTTGCATTGATGCATTGCCCGTTCGACGGCGCACGGTAAATGTGTGCTTAAGGGCTGCCCCTGACCGGCATACAAAGAGACCACCAGCCAATGTCCCGCATCGATGAAAACCGTCCCTTCATGCCGCTCGGCATTGCCGTGCTGACGGTCTCCGACACCCGTTCCCTGGCCGATGACAAGTCCGGCGACACGCTTGTGGGCCGCTTGACCGAGGCGGGGCATCGCCTTGCGGCGCGTGCCATCGTCACGGACGATGTCGAAAAAATCCGCACGCAGGTGAAAAGCTGGATCGCGGATTCATCCGTTGATGTGATTATTTCCACCGGCGGGACCGGCTTCACCGGCCGTGACGTGACGCCGGAAGCGATGGAGCCGCTGTTCGAGAAAAAAATGGACGGATTCTCCGAGGTCTTTCACCGCATCAGCTACGACAAGATCGGCACCTCCACGATCCAGTCCCGCGCCACCGGCGGCGTTGCCGGCGGCACCTTTATTTTCGTGCTGCCCGGCTCGCCCGGTGCCTGCCGCGATGCGTGGGACGGCATTCTCGCCAGCCAACTCGATTACCGGCACAGGCCGTGCAATTTCGTTGAAATCATGCCGCGTCTCGACGAGCATCTGAAGCGCGGGGCGGATAAAAAATAATCGCAGCGGCCGGCAATTTCGCCGCAGTGTGCAGGTTTACCCTGGGATAATCAGCGGCACGCCCTTGCCATTGCGCCGGTCGAACACAAACGCATCAAGCGTGACAGCGCGCCCGCCCTGTGCGGGGCCTGACACGATCTGACCGGCGGCGAGGTTGCGCAGTCCCACTATCGCTCTCAGGCCGGCCGCCACGCGCGTTGTCCATCCCCCGCTGACCTGAAACACGGCGCGCTCGCCTTCCTGCGCGCGGGCCAGAAACCGCATTGCTGCATCGGTCCAGCCATCCAGCGGGACGACGCCGGCTGCCAGACACAGGGTCCAGCCCTGCGGATTCTGTTGCAGATAAGCTTGCCAGCGCTGCGCCACATCGCCTGCTGCAATCAGCAAATCGGCTCCGGCCTCGTCGATCAGTTTCATCGTCGCGTGTGAGGGCTGACGCTCGGCGACAACAGTGACGCGGCGCAAGGCGCCATCAACCACCGCCGGCACCAGCGCCGCCAGCGTATCGGCGAGTTCAAACACATCATCGGAGGCGGTGACGCAGGCATTGAGCATGGCGGCTCTTAGCATGGGATGCGCGTGCCCGAAGTTCAAATTCCGGGCAGCCAGTCCGATCACATCCTGTTTTCCTTAGCCCAGCATCTTGTCGCCACATTTGTTCTTGATATGTTCTAAAGAAATGCCATTGGGTTGCGAAGTCATGTCCGCCAATCTCCGGAAATCCCATGGGAACCGTCCAGCTAACGGGAAACCGCAGGCCGAACCCTGCGGCGTCTTCGCGCGGCCGCTGGATGCGCAAGACGTGCTGGCGGCGATGCAAGATGATGCGGGGAAGGAAAGCAGCTCTGCCGGTCCCGGAAAACGGGGCCAGCCGAAAAGGATTGTCATGCCGCGCCTGCGCGGCGCACTGCCGGATGGCGCGGATTTCCAGCCAGAGGAACAGCGGCGGGGCCGGGGCACGATGACCAACCCCGTAGGGCGCTTCGAGACGCACACCCGCGAAGCCTATGCCGATGGCTGGGACATCGAGGAGGAATTGCCGCCCCTGCAGACGCAGGTGCAGATCGAGAAGGCCCGCGCCATTATCACGCGCAACGATTCGCCAGACATCGGTTTTGACCGTTCCATCAATCCCTATCGCGGCTGCGAGCATGGCTGCGTCTATTGTTTTGCCCGCCCCACCCATGCCTGGCTCGGCCTGTCGCCCGGTCTGGATTTTGAATCCCGCCTGTTCATGAAGCCGGATGCGGCGCAGTTGCTGGCGCGCGAACTTGATGCGCCCGGATACAAGCCGCAGACCATTGCAATGGGCACCAACACCGACCCCTATCAGCCCATCGAAAAAAAATATCGCATCACGCGGCAGGTGCTGGAGGTGCTGGCGCGCGCCAATCATCCCGTCGCCATTGTGACGAAATCGGCGCTGGTGACGCGCGACATCGATATTCTCGCCGGCATGGCGGAGAAGGGATTGGCGAAGGTGGCGCTGTCCGTCACCACGCTTGATGGCGGGCTGGCGCGGGTGATGGAGCCGCGCGCCGCGTCGCCGGCGAAGCGTCTCGCCACTATCCGCATATTGAAGGAGGCAGGCATCCCCGTCAGCGTCCTCGTCGCGCCGATCATTCCCGCCATCAACGATATGGAGATCGAGCGCATTCTCGATGCGGCGCGGGAAGCGGGAGCGGAAGATGCCGGTTATGTGCTGCTGCGCCTGCCGCTCGAACTGGGCGATCTGTTTCGCGAATGGCTGCTCGAGCATTATCCGGACCGGTTGCGCCATGTCATGTCGCTGATCCGCCAGACCCGGAACGGCAAGGATTACCAGTCGGAATGGGGTGTGCGGCAAACCGGTGTTGGCCCTTATGCCTGGTTGATCGGGCGCCGGTTCGAGGTGGCGGCGCAGCGGCTTGGATTTGGCAAGCGGCGCATCCGCATGCGCACTGATTTGTTCACGCCCCCGGGCGGGCGCGGCCGCCAGATGGAGCTGTTTTAATCCACAGCGGCCAGTTGCCCGCACCTTGCGCCTGCGCTCAATGGAAGGGAGAGGCAGGGCATGAAAAAGCGGGTTTCAGCGGCGGGGCCGGATTTTTCTCACGAGCAGGCGGCGCTGGCCGCCGGCTTCGGCTGCATCGCCGGTGTGGATGAAGCCGGGCGCGGCCCACTGGCCGGGCCGGTCGTGGTCGCTGCCGTCGTACTCGATCCGCAAAGGCTGCCGGCGCAGGCGCGGGATTCCAAAAAGCTCAGTGCGGCTCAGCGCGACGCCGCGTTCGAAGAAATTCTCGCCACAGCCCGTGCTGTATCAGTGGTGTCGCTGCCGCCCACGGTCATCGACCAGCTCAATATCCTGCGCGCCACGCTTACGGGCATGCAGCAAGCCGTATCAGCGTTGGCAGTGCCGCCCAATTTCGTGCTGGTCGATGGCCGCGATCTTCCAGACCTGCCTTGCGGCGGAAAAGCCCTCATCGGCGGTGATGATAGATCCCTGTCCATTGCTGCCGCCTCGATCGTCGCCAAGGTCACGCGCGACCGTATGATGAGGCAACTTGATAGCGCATATCCAGTTTACGGTTTTGACCGTCACATGGGTTATGGCACGGCCATGCACCGCGCCACCATCGCCACCTATGGGCCCTGCCCCCATCACCGCTTCAGTTTTGCACCGCTGAAGGGCGAAAAATTCAATCGCTAACAAAGCGTGAAGACGCTCGTGACCTGTGTGTGCGAGAGTCTGCAAATTCAAGTGCTAGGCAAAAAGTGCAGCCCCAAATCGGGACGCATTTTATTTGGCGGCGAAACGCGGCCTTTACCCTGTTGGCGGCATAAAGGCTGCGTTGGTAGCGTATCTGGTAACGAGTAATGCGTAACTTGCGTACCCGCGCCCCCAGCGCCGCGTCCCGGAAAAATGTATTGCGTACCGGGTCGCCTGCGCTGGCGCTGGCGTCATCGAAGGCGTTGCCATTGGACACGATCCAACTTGGCGATTGCATCGCGGAATTGAACAAATTGCCGCCGGCGAGTGTTGATCTCGTCTTTGCTGACCCACCTTACAATCTCCAGCTTGAAGGCGCGCTGACACGCCCAGACAATTCGCTGGTCGATGCGGTCGATGATGACTGGGACAAATTCTCGTCCTTTGAGACCTATGACAATTTCACCCGCGCCTGGTTGTCGGCCTGCCGGCGCGTGATGAAGCCGGATGCGACCCTGTTCGTCATCGGCTCCTATCACAATATTTTCCGCGTCGGCGCGATCCTGCAGGATCTCGGCTTCTGGATGCTCAACGACATCGTCTGGCGCAAGGCCAACCCGATGCCGAATTTCCGCGGCCGGCGCTTCACCAACGCCCATGAAACACTGATCTGGGCGGCGCGCGATGCCAAGGCCAAGGGTTACACCTTCCATTATGAGGCGCTCAAATCCGGCAACGAGGACAGCCAGGTCCGGTCTGACTGGTTTTTCCCGATCTGCACGGGCGAAGAGCGTGTGAAGGATGCCGATGGCCGCAAGGCCCATCCCACACAAAAGCCGGAGGCGTTGCTGGCGAAAATCATTCTCGCCACCACCAATCCCGGCGATGTGATTATCGACCCGTTCTTCGGTTCTGGCACAACCGGCGCTGTGGCGAAAAAATTGGGCCGGCATTTCATCGGCTTCGAGCGCGAAAAATCCTATGCGCAGGTGGCGAAGAAACGCATCGCAGCCGTGGAGACGCTGCCGCCGGACGCTTTTTCGGCCCCGCCCTCAAAGCGGACAGAGCCGCGTGTCGCATTCGCAACTGTCATCGAGCGCGGATTGATCGCGCCGGGTACGGAATTGTTTGATGAAAAACGCCGCCACAAAGCTGTGGTGCGTGCCGACGGCACATTGATGTTCAACGGCATCGTCGGCTCGATTCACAAAATCGGCGCGCTGGTGCAGGGCCTGCCGGCCTGCAATGGCTGGACCTTCTGGTGTATTGAACAGAAGGGAAAAGCCGTGCTGATTGACGAGATGCGCAGCGCGATACGGCGTGAGTTTGGTCCACAGCTCTAAAAAGGCGCTGCGCGATCGCATAAATTAAAACGCTGCATCAGCGGCGTTTTCTTTTTGCATCAGCCGCAATTGACTTTTCCATTTCCAGCGCCGCCAGACCATGCTCCGCTACCTTCCGGAACACTGTGGGAAATCCCGCTTCGTTAAGGCTGTCACGGGCGATCCAAAATCCATCCGCTTTTACTGCGCGCGTAACCCGCGCGGCATACACATCAAGTGTCAGTGGAAAATGCGTGAACACATGCTGCACGCTGCCCTCGCATATTGCCCAGTCCGCGCGGAATGGCTCATGCTGCAACGCGTCGTGACGCTGAAAATCGGCCGACCATGGACTGCCCGGAATTTCCGTCATGCCGCCGAGCAATCCCTTGGCAGGGCGCGTGCGCACGAACAGGCGGTTCTGCGCATCCAGCGCCACGAAGGCTGCGCCATAGCGTGTGACATTTAGCTTTTTCGCCGCCTTGCGAGGAAACGACGCGGCATCGCCGCGCACGAGCGCTGCGCAGAAGCTGGCAAGTGGACACACCGGGCATTTCAGATTTCTCGGCGTGCAGACCATTGCGCCGAGGTCCATCATGGCCTGCGCAAAATCGCCGGGCCGCGCATCCGGCGTTAGCGTGGCGGCGAGCCGCTTCAAGTCCGGTTTCGCCTGCGGCAAGGGCGTTTCCACGGCAAACAGCCGCGACACGACACGCTCGACATTGCCATCGACCACGGTAGCCTTTTCGCCGAATGCAATCGCCGCAATCGCTGCGGCGGTGTAGGCGCCGATGCCCGGCAATGCCAGAAGCTGCTTTTCCGACGCTGGAAAAATCCCGCCATGCTCTGTCACCACGCGTTGCGCGCAGGCATGCAGATTGCGCGCGCGGGAATAATAGCCGAGGCCGGCCCAGGCGCGCATCACGTCGTCAAGGGGCGCTTCCGCCAGCGCCTGCACAACCGGCCACAGTTTCAGGAATTTTTCGTAATAGGGTTTGACCGCCGTCACCGTGGTTTGTTGCAGCATGATTTCCGAGAGCCAGACCCTGTAAGGATCGGCTTTGCCGCCGCGCACCCGCCACGGCAGGGCGCGCCCATGCGCATCATACCAGCCAAGCAAGGCAACGGCGGGTTGCGCATTGATCAGTGGTGACTGCGTGGATTTTTTTCTGGCCATGCCGCTTGCCTATCCGGCGCGCTGGCGCAAGAAAAGCCGATGCCTCCTTCCCGTCCCGCCCCATCGCCCAAGAATCAGCCGCGCCTGCGCCCGCTGGCCGATCTGCTGGACGCAGCACTCGGCGATGCGCTGGCAAAGCGCGGGTTTGCCGGTTCCGACATTGTGCTGAATTGGCCGGAGATTGTCGGGGAAGCGCTGGGGCGCCGGTCCGAGCCGATCCGGGTGCAATGGCCACCGCGCCGTCCCGGCTTCGAGGACAGGCAGGAGGAGCGCGCGACGCTCCATGTCAGGGTTGAGAGTGCATTTGCGCTTGAGCTTCAACATATGACGCCAATCATCATCGAACGGGTAAACAGCTATTTCGGCTGGGC
>JBOFFO010000428.1:0-6935 GCA_051648665.1 Beijerinckiaceae bacterium
GAACCTCTCGATCAACAGGCGCTCGCCAAAATGGCGGACGACAATCTTTCGCGGGTGGTAGCCGGTCAGGAGCCGGTGCGTGGCACGATTGATGTCTATGAGGCCATCGCGCGGGCGCTGAAATATAATCTCGACCAAAGGGTCGAGTTGATGCAGCAGGCGGTGAAGCTGCGCGAATTGAATCTGGCGAGTTATCAGGGCCTGCCGAATATCGTTGCGGGATCAGGCTATGCCGGTCGCGACAACACGCTGGCGAGTTCAAGCGAGTCAATTCTCACAGGGCGGCAGTCGTTAGAGCCGTCAACGAGTTCTGAGCGCAACAATGTTGTCGCCGATATTACGCTGAGCTGGAATATTCTGGATTTTGGTTTGTCGTATGTCAGGGCGCAGCAGGCTGCGGATCAGGTTCTGATCCAACAGGAAGCGCGCCGGCGTGCGCTCAACCGGATCGTCGAGGATGTGCGCACCAGTTATTGGCGCGCCATCGCCAGCGAGCGTCTGCTGTCCCGTCTGGGGGCGCTCGAAGCAAAGACCCGGAAGGCCATTGCCGATTCCCGTGCCCTTTCGGCTGAGCGGCAAACCTCACCGGTGGCGGCGCTGACCTATGAGCGGGAGTTGCTCGAAATCCGCCGTGAAGCCCAGCGAATCGAAGGTGAGTTGCGGGTGGCCCGCAGCCAGCTCGCCGCGCTGATGAATTTGCCGCCGGATGCACGCTTCCGGCTGTCGGGCGGCGGTGGCGCCATGGGCGGCGGTCATGCGCATATGGATCCGCGCAAGCTGGTGCGCGTGGCCCTGATGAACCGGCCTGAAACCCGCGACATTGCCTATCGCCTGCGTATCAATGAAAAAGAATCTGACGCGGCGTTGCTGGAGTTGCTGCCGGGCATCAATGTGTTCATCGGCGCCAACACAGACGCCAATAAATTCCTGTTCCACTCGAACTGGATCGGCTGGGGCGCCAAGGCCACATGGAACCTGATGAAGGTCTTCCAGTATCCGGCGAAAAAAGAAGTGATCGATGCGCAGGGCCGCATGCTGGATGAGCGGTCGCTGGCGATGACGATGGCGATCATGACGCAGGTCCATGTGAGCCGGGCGCGCCATGCCCATGCGCGCAAGGAATTGGCGACCGCGGCCCAGTTGCGTGATGTGCAGCGTCGGCTCCTTGCCAATATCCGGGCGGCGGCCGTTACTGACCGGACCAGCGAGCAGACCCTCATCCGAGAGGAAATGAACGTGCTGGTCTCGGAAGTGCGATATGATCTCGCCTACGCTAACCTCCAGAACGCTTACGCCAATATCTATGCGTCGCTCGGCCTTGATGCATTTCCGGCCGTCGATATTGACCGGGTCAGTGTTGGCGAATTGAGCCGTGCTCTGCGTAAAACGTGGGTGGCGCGGGGCGATCTGTCGATGATCCGTTTGGCTGATTCAGCACCGGTTGAAGGACAGGCGTCGGGAACACAGAGCAGCGCTGCGGCGCCTGCGGTGACAGCATCTCCTGTTGCCTTTGCAGGGGAACCGCCTGCGCACGCTGTCAGGGATTAAGGGATGCGCCGCAGTGCGCACGCCATCCTTCCAGCCATTATGTGGCTGTGCACGGCCCAAGCGTGTGCAGTCGCTGCTGAAATGGCCGAGCCAGTGCGCGGCGTCGTCCGGGCTGTCCATGAGGCCTGGATTTCCACAGAGCTGAATGCGCGTATGGTGCGCATTGCCCGAAGGGAAGGGGAAACCTTTGCCAAGGGCGATGTGCTGATCGCCTTCGATTGCGACAAGTACCAGTCAGAACTTGATGCGGCGCGGGCGGAAGAGGAATTCAACCGCCTCGCACACGAGAACAGCGTGGAACTCGACAAGCGCAAGGCCATAGGCCGCTTCGAGGTGGCGCAGAGCAAGACGCGGCTCGACAAGGCCAAGGCGCAGGCCGAAACGCTGGCGGCGCGCGTTCGGGAGTGCACCATCGCCGCGCCGTTCGATGGCCGAATCGCTGAGATGAAGGCGCGGGCGTTTGAAATGTCGACACCCAATCAGCCGTTGATGCGCCTGGTCGATACAAACACTCTGGAGATGGAACTCATTGTTCCTTCCCAGTGGTTGCGCTGGATGCGGGAAGGTTTGCGTTTTCGCGTTAAGATTGACGAAACCCAAACGGACCATACTGCCGCTGTCCAGCGCATGGCCGCGACAGTGGATTCCATCAGCCAGACGGTGAAGATTATGGCGACCTTCACCGATCCGTCTGGGTCCATTTTACCCGGCATGAGCCTGACAGCGGAATTTCAGCAACCGGCTCCCTGAGGTTTGTTCTGTGACAAGAGTTGTGGCGTCCCTGGCGGCCGGGCAGGCCGCTGCCGGCATTGGTGCGCCCGAAGCTGTCGCCCTGCCGGGCATTGCTGCCGGGCAGATCCAACCGGGGCCTGTTACACCAGACGCCACCACCGCCCTGCGTCAGCTGTTGCGCATAGAGGCCGAAATCCGCGCCTGCGGCAGCGTTGATGAACTCGCGACATTGCTGGTCAATGAAATGCGCAAGCTCGTGGGCGCACGGCAGGTTTTCTTTGCCTTCGTCGGCGCCAGCGGCCCCCGGCTCGAAAAGGCAACGGGGACCGGCACGATCGACCGCCATGCGCCGGCTGTGCGCTGGCTTGAGCGCGAGCTGCAGGCGCTGCGTCCGCACAGCACATGGGATCAAGGCGGGGCTTTGAACCTGCGCACCGGAGCGCAGGCTGTCGAAGATGATGGCCGCACCTATCCTTTTGCGCACGCGTTCTGGCTGCCTCTGCGCCACGGAAAGGCGTCCGTAGACAAGGGATTGCTGGTCCTGGGTGATCAGCCTCTGCCGGACGAGGCGAAAACGCTTGGCGAGCGCATTGCAGGGGTCGCGGCTCATGCTGCCATCACTCTTGCGGCCAAAGCGCCGCGCGCCAGCAGGGGAAGGCTCTGGCGCGCTATTGCGGGTCTGTCGCTTGCCGCAACTGTGGTGGCGCTCGTCTGGCCCGTGCCGATGACTGCGCTTGCGCCGTTGGAAGTGGTTGCGGAAAATCCGGTGATTGTTGCTGCGCCGATTGATGGCGTGATCGAAGAATTGCCGATTGCGCCCAATATGCCGGTTAAGGCCGGAGACATCGTCGTGCGGTATCAAGACACGGTGCCACGCAATCAGTTGCAGCTGGCGGAACGCGATGTTGCTGTTGCCGATGCGAAAGTGCGGCAGTTGCAGCAGACAATTTTCAGCGATGACCGCGCGAAACGCGATATTGCACAAGCCAGAGCCGAGCTTGCGCTGAAAATTGCCGAGCGTGATTATGCGCGAGATACGTTTGAAAAGACGCTCATTCGTGCGCCCCGTGATGGCGTTGCTGTTTATGGCGACCGCAAGGACTGGATTGGACGGCCTGTTTCGACCGGCCAGCGCGTGCTTGAAATTGCCGACCCGGCGCGGATCGAACTGCGGGCCTTTTTGCCGGTGGCAGAAATTATTGAATTGAAGCCCGGCGCGCGCGTGCGTGCGTTCCTTGACGGCAATCCGCTCAAACCTGTGGAAGCGAAGGTCACATCGTTCAGCCATCAGGCGCGCATCATCGAAGGCAGGGGCCTTGTGTATCGGGTACAGGCTAAATTTGAGCGTGACGCGCGAGACATCCGGCTTGGTGTGCATGGCACGGCCCAGCTGTTCAGCGATACGGCGCCGCTGGGATACTATTTGTTCCGCCGCCCGCTGACATGGCTCCGCCAGAAAATCGGCCTCTGATGGCGATGGACGCACATCTTACATCGATTGTCGTCCCAGCCTTGCGCGAGGATTTGCGGCTGCATGCTGGCTCAAATGCCGGACATGATGACAGCACCGAAGCACATTGGCTCATCTATGACCCGCTTGCGCACCGCTATCATGAAATTGACACCCGTGCTTATGCGTTGCTTCAGCATTGGCAAGGCGGCATGCGTCTTGACGCCCTGTCTCAACATTTGGCGGCGCGGACAGGCTCTGCCGTCTCGCCACAGGACCTGTTTGAACTGGTGAGCATGCTGAACGCGGCGGACCTGCTTGCCGACCCGCTGAACGGCTGGAAAGTGGCTTACGACGAACGCCAGAAAAAGCGGAAAAGTGCAGCGTCCTGGCTATTGCACAATTACCTTTTTGTCAGAATTCCGCTAGTGCGGCCGGATGCTTTTTTGGCAAGAACTCTGCCGGTTGCCCGCGCCTTGGCCTCACCCTTTGCGCTGTTGCTGCTGGCGGTCGCCGGCATCGCTGGTCTTTACATGGTGTCGCGCCAGTGGGACGCGTTTACACAGACTTTCCTTCATTTTTTCTCGCTGGAAGGCGCTGCGGGATATTTGCTGGCGCTGGCGTTCGTCAAAGTCTTCCACGAGTTGGGGCATGCTTATGTCGCACGGCATTTTGGGTGCCGGGTGCCGACAATGGGGCTGGCGCTTATGGTGCTTGCGCCGGTGCTCTATACCGATGTGACCGATGCGTGGCGGCTGAGTGACAAGCGTGCGCGGTTGCTTATCAGTGCGGCAGGCATGCTGGTGGAATTCGCGATTGCCATCATCGCCACCTTGCTATGGGCCTTCCTGCCAGAAGGCTTTTTGAAGAGCGCATGCTTCTTCATCGCTACCGTGAGCTGGGTGATGAGCTTGGTCATCAATCTCAGTCCGCTCATGCGGTTCGATGGCTATTATCTTCTGTCTGATTATCTCGGCATTGCGAATTTGCAGCCGCGTGCATTTGCGCTGATGCGCTGGCGTCTGCGCGAGATATTATTCGACCTCGGCGCACCGTGCCCGGAAGACTGGTCTGCCAGCCGGCGCCGTTTTGTGCTGGTTTATGCTGTGATCACGAGCATTTATCGGCTGTTCCTGTTTTTTGGAATCGCTTTGCTTGTCTATCACATGACTTTCAAGGTGCTGGGCATTCTGCTGTTCGCTGTGGAAATTCTCTGGTTCATCGTACGCCCGGTGACAGATGAAATGCGGGTCTGGTGGCGACTGCGTGGACGGATTCTCGCCAAACGGCGCTATCGACTGTCCGCTACCGCCTTTGCCTGCGCTGCCTTGGCCTTTGCCATTCCGTGGCCGCATCGCATTGAAATTCCCTCCGTCATCGAACCAGTCGCTGTGCAGCGACTGGCCGTGCCGGTGCCGGCCCGAGTGACCGAAATTCACGTCCGGCAGGGTGACCGCGTGCGGGCGGGTGAAGTCCTGTACCGGCTGGATTCTCCCAAGCTGAATTCTGACCTTGCCAAAACCCGCACCCAGCTCGATCTGGTCCGCCTGCGCTATGCGCGCCGCGCCGCCGATCAACTGGACCGCGATGCCACGATTACCCTTCAGCAGGATATTGCCCGGCTTGAAGAAAAGCTGGCTGGCCTTCGGCGCGTTCAGGAGATGCTGGTCATGCGGGCTGCGTTTGCTGGCATTGTTCATGATGTCATGCCTGACCTTCATTCCAATTTGTGGGCCGCACGTGGCGATGAACTGGCGGCCGTCACGGCTGATCAGGGCTATCAGGTGCGCGGGTATTTGTCGGAAGACCTGCTGAGCGCACTGTCCGTGCACTCGCGAGGCCGGTTTGTCCCCGATGCGCCATTGAATGCTGCCCTGCCGATTGAGATTCGCTCCATTGCGCCCGGCGGCACCCCGGCGGTGGAGTTGCCGCATCTGCGATCCACATATGGCGGTGCCATTGCGGTGCATGAGGACAAGGAGCGTGGTGCTGTTCCCATTGAGGCGCAATATCAGGTTGTGATGGCTGTCAATGCGGCAGACCTCTCAGGGCAGCCGGCGCAGCGCGGCGTCGTTCTGGTCGATGCGCAACCAGAAAGTCTGGCAGTACGCATTGGCAAGCGCATGCTGAGTGTGTTGATCCGTGAGGCGGGTTTCTAGCCTTGCTCAGCTGTAGGACAATGGCCACGACTTATCGGAGACCAGGTACCGTCGGCCGAGAAACAAATGTTAAAAAATTATTAATGCGATGCTTAGGCTTGTTTTAGCACAATAAACCCCCCATGCGCCTTTCGTAAAAAAAACCGCAATAAATGGCGGCTAGGATGCGTAAACCGATTCATTTTGCGCCACTCCTGCGTGCATTTTCCACGAATTGTTAATCATACTCGGAGAGGCTGGCCCGCAGATGCCGGAATTATGTCCGGAATTTATAAGCGGGCAAAAGCATGTTTCGTGGACGTAAAGGCAACAGCACAATCGCCGGGACCGGCAAAGCGCCTGATCTGCTCGCGCCGACCTCCGATGAGGCTGGCCCGTCCGTGAAGCCTGCGCGCAAGCCGCGCATTCGCACGCTTGAACCGCGCATGGTGTTCGATGCGGCCGCCGAAGACACGGCGCGCCCGGTCTTGACGGACGCAGCTGCTGATAAGCTGTCTGGACATGACCAAAACTCCCCGCTTGCACCGGTCTGGAACCAGCTTGCCCTTGACGTTCACGGCGGCCCTGAAAGCAGCAAAGCCGATGTCGAAAAAGTGTTGCTGGATGATGCGGCGCTGCCAGTGGCAATCACCGCGACCGATGCGGTGCGTGAGATTATTTTCATTTCCGATGACATAGAAGGCTGGCAGGATATTCTCGCTGACATAGGCCCGCTTGCGGATGTTGTGGTCCTTGACGCGACCCGCGACGGCGTCAAGCAAATTGCAGATGCGTTGCAAGGGCAGCACGACATCGACGCCATTCACATCATCAGCCACGGCTCGTCCGGCCTGCTCAATCTCGGCACAGCCCAGCTTACCCAGGACAGCATCAGTTCTGTCTATGGGATGGAAAGGGCGCCGATCCGGCAGGCTCTCAGCGAAGGGGCTGATATTCTGCTTTATGGCTGCGATGTCGGAGCCGGGAATCGTGGCGCAGCGTTCATCGCTGCACTATCTGCCCAGACCGGCGCAGACATTGCTGCTTCCGATGATTTAACAGGCAGC
>JBOFFO010000429.1:0-2424 GCA_051648665.1 Beijerinckiaceae bacterium
CACGACGATGATAGAATCATCCCTGCGCCGGTCGTTGCACACCGCGCAGGGGTCGCTGGTATCGACATTGCCGCAGGTGGTGCAGACCAGCACGCGCTCCGACTTCGCGCGCGCATCCGCATGCGCTGCGACGATCAAATCTTCGACAATTTCCTTCTCATCCTCTTTCAGCAGGGAGGGATCAATGGACACGGATTTCAGCGCGCCCTTGCCGGTCAACGTGACGCTGACCATGCCGCCGCCGCTCTGGCCCTGAATGTCCAGATTTTCCAGTTCGGCCTGCATGTCCTGCATTTTCTTTTGCAGGCCCTGCATCTGTTTCATCATGCCCATCACATCGCGCATGGGATTATCCTCGTGCAAGATTGGCGTGGCGCGCGCGCGCTCACAGATCGTCGTCGGTATAATCATCCACCGGCAGATATTCCAGATCGCCGGGTTCGGGGTTGATCGCAGCGGCAGGCAGCGGCGCCGGGTCCGCATAGGGTTCCGGCGCAATATCGCGCACAGCCACGATTTCAGCGCCGGGCATTGCGTCGAGCAACGCGCGCACCACCGGATATTGCGCAGCGCTCGACCGGTTGGCCTGCTCGGCTTCCGCTTTCTGCGCGCGCAGCGTCGGCGCGCCCTCATCATTGGACAGCGCGACGACCCAGCGCGCGCCCGTCCATTCCTGCAAGGCGCGGGAGAGATCGTTCGGCAGCGTGCGCGATGCGCGCTCACCCAGGCGGTAAATGATGCGGCCTTGTTCAAACGCCACGAGATGGATGTCGCGCTCAATGTCGGCCTTGAGTCGCAAGTCGCGGTGCTTGTCCGCCAACGCGACAATATCCTGCAGGGATTGCGGCTGGGCGATCATTGCGCGCGGCGCTGTATCTGGCGCAGCAGCAGGGCGCGGTTGCATCCGTGCGCCGCCATCGCTTCCCGTGGCCGCCATCACCGGGCGCGGCACCGGTGACAAGGCAGCCCGCGCGCCACCGCCAGTACCGCCTGAACCCGACCCGCCTGCGCCCGAAGGCCCGGCGTTGCCGGAATCCGGTCCGCCGCCGTCGCGCAAGGCGCGCAACGCTTCATCCGGCGTCGGCAGATCGGCGGCGTGAACGAAACGCACCAGCGCCATTTCCGCCGCAGCCAGCGGTTTCGGCGAGGTCTGCACATCCGCCAGGGATTTTGTCAGCAGCGTCCACGCCCGCGACAGGATGCGGATGGAGAGGCGCTCCGCATAATCGCTGCCGCGCGTGCGCTCTTCCGGCGCGAGCGAGGCTTCCTTTGCGCTCGACGGCACGATTTTAATGCGGGTGACGAGATGGGTAAAATCGGCAAGATCGGCAATGACGGAGGCCGGATCGGCGCCGCCATTCCACAAATCCCGCAACTGGCCCAGCGCCGTGGCGAGGTCGCCGCGCATCGCTGTCTCGAACAGGTCCATGATCCGGCCGCGGTCAGCAAGGCCGAGCATGGCGCGCACGGTCTCCCCGGTGACATGTCCCGCGCCATGCGCGATGGCCTGATCGAGGAGCGACAGGGAATCGCGCGCCGATCCTTCCGCAGCCCGCGCCAGTGACGCCAGCGCCTCATCGTCGATTCTGATTTTTTCCGCATCGGCGATTTTCTTCAGATGCGCGGCGAGTTCGGCAGCATCAATGCGTTTCAGGTCAAACCGCTGGCAGCGCGACAGGATCGTGACCGGCACTTTCCGGATTTCCGTCGTCGCGAAAATAAATTTCACATGCGGCGGCGGCTCTTCCAGCGTTTTCAGGAAGGCATTGAATGCGCCAGTCGAGAGCATGTGGACTTCGTCGACGATATAAACCTTGTAACGCGCCAGCGCCGGGGCGTAGCGCACCGCATCATTGATCTGCCGGATATTATCGACGCCGGTGTTTGAGGCCGCGTCGATTTCAAACACATCGACATGCCGGCCCTCGATGATGTCCGTGCAATGCACGCCCGGCGTGGTCAGATCGATGGTCGGTCCGGCATTTTTGTTGCCAGGCAATTCGTAATTCAGGCCACGCGCAAGAATGCGGGCTGTCGTCGTTTTGCCGACGCCGCGCACGCCGGTCAGCATCCAGGCCTGCGGAATCCGGTTCTGGGCAAAGGCGTTGCGCAATGTGCGCACCATGACGTCCTGCCCGATCAGGTCATCGAAGGTGCTGGGGCGGTATTTGCGCGCCAGCACCCGGTAGCCGCCGGCCTGCGGCGGGGCGGGAAGGTCAAGACCGGGGGCGCTGTCAGGGCTGGCGGAGGCGTCGTCGTTCATCGCGGTCCATCAAAGGCGGCACGACGACCGGCTTCAAGCAAAAAGGTGGGAGGCTGGACGAAGACCCGCCCGGTTCTCGTTAGGGCTGCTTCCTTCCGGACCTGACCCGGTTGGCGAGTGGTACGTCCCTCACCAACCTCCCGGCGGCTATATCGGGCAGG
>JBOFFO010000430.1:0-8605 GCA_051648665.1 Beijerinckiaceae bacterium
TTTATCTGGACCTTTGGCGTTATTCCATCCGAGGATGTCCGCAATTATACGCCACCAGGCTCTATGGCGCACGTGGACTGGCTGACGATGGCGAGTCTGCGTGATTCTGAAAATGTTTTTTTCGATTACGACGAGTCGAGCGACGCGCTGGCAGGCATCACCATGCCGGGCGAACTGGCGAAGTGGTTCCGCCGCGCCGGATACCAGAGCGTAAAGGAAGAAACCAATCTGGTGATGAACAAGAGCGCCAAGGCCATTGATGCGGCAAACAAGCTCTATGCACAGGGTTACCGCGTCTGCCTGTTCATCAACGCACAAATGTTGAGTGCAGGCGCTCAGGACAAGTTCTCATTTGTACCCAATCACTGGGTTGTGCTGACCTCACCGATCACCATGAGTGGCGGCAAAATTCAGATGACCGTCTTTTCCTGGGGCGATGGCGAACATGCCATTCCCAATGATCCCGCCAAACCACTTGCGGTCGACGATTTCATCGATAATTTTTATGGGTATGTTGCTGCGAAGGGATGAAACGGACGCCGCGCGCCCTGTCGGCGTGCGGCGCAATCACCGCTGGTATGCCTTCAGCCCGTCGAGAAACGCATCGGCGGCATCGGTGTAGGCCTGCTTTTGCGCCGCCGTCCATCCCGCAAGCGTGTGGTAGGGCATGCGCAGCCGCAAATTGCGGCCCAGTTTTTTCTCATGGCGGATCAGAAAGGCCCAGTAGAGATAATTAAACGGGCATGCATCATCGCCCAGTTTCTGCGCCACGTTATAGCGGCAGCCCTTGCAGAAATTCGACATGCGGTTGATGTAGGCGCCGGAGGCGGCATAGGGCTTTGTCGCCATCACGCCGCCATCCGCATGCAGCGCCATGCCGTGCGTGTTCGGCAATTCCACCCACTCGAAGGCGTCAGCATAAACGGCGAGATACCATTCCTCCACCTGCGCCGGATCGATGCCAGCCAGCAGCGCGAAATTGCCGGTGATCATTAACCGCTGGATATGGTGGGAATAGGCATGGCGCATGGTGTCGCCAATGGCATGCGCCATGCAGGCCATCGCCGTTTCGCCGGTCCAGTAAAAATCGGGGATCGGCCGCGTCGCATCAAGCGCATTGCTGCGCGCATAATCGGGCATAAAATGCCAGTAGATGCCGCGCACATATTCGCGCCAGCCGAGAATTTGCCGGATAAATCCTTCCACTGCCGGAAGCGGCGCCTGCCCCGCGCGCCACGCGCGTTCTGCCGCGATGCAGACCTCCAGCGGCGTCAGCAGGCCGATATTCAGGGCGGGCGACAGCAGGGAATGAAACACGAAAGGCGCACCGGCGCGCATCGCATCCTGATAATCGCCAAAGAACGGCAGGTCGTGGACGATAAAATCATCAAGCGCCTGCAACGCCTGTGCCCGCGTCACCGGCCAGTTGAACCGGTCGAGCGTGCCGAAATTGTTCGGGAATCGCCCCGCCACCAGATCAAGCGCCGCGCGCGTCGTGGCGTCGGGCGGAAATGCGCGCCGCGTCCGCAGCTTGACGGATTTCGGCAGCGCCTTGCGGTTTTCCGCATCGAAATTCCACGCGCCGCCAGCGGGCTTGTCGCCGTCCATCAAGAGGCCGGTGCGGCGGCGCAAAAGGCGATAGAAAAATTCCATCGTCAGCGTTTGCCGGTCTGCAGCCCAGCGCGCAAAATCACTGCGGCTGGCGATGAAGCGGCTGTCCTCAAGCACGCGCACCGGCACGCCGAAGGCGGCTTCCCAGCCGCGCACCATCTTCATCACCCGCCATTCCGACGGTTCGGTGATGATCAGGGAATCGTAGCGGCCTTGCGCCAGGGCGCGCGCCACTTCTCCGGTAAAGCTGCCGCTGTTGGCCGGGTCATCGAGCGCGACATAAACAACGCGATGCCCGGCGCGCCGCAGCCCTTCGGCGAAGTGGCGCATAGCCGCGAAAATCAGCGCGATTTTTTGTTTGTGATGCGGCGCGTAGGTTGTCTCCTCCGCAACCTCCATCATTAAAATTGTGTGGCGTCCCGGCTCCGCATGGGCGAGCGCCGGCAACGTGTCGCTGAGCTGGTCACCGAGAATGATGCAGAGGTTGGTCATGTCCCGGTCTAGGCAAGTGCGCCCAACAGCACGAGGCGCCGGCGTCACAAAGGCGCGAGCCGGCCAGCGCGTGTGGCGCCCCCGCTTCGCTTGACACCCCACACCCCCCTTTCTATATCCGCAGCCCTGTCGCGCCGGCTCTGCCGGGCACGCGCCGGGGCGGGGTAGCTCAGTTGGTTAGAGCACGGGAATCATAATCCTGGGGTCGGGGGTTCAACTCCCTCCCCCGCTACCAAATCTCTCATAAAATCAGAATTTTAGAGCGTGCGTCGGGCTGCTTCCGTCAATGCGCCGCGCGTGCGTGCGCCAGAATGTCGGTTTGCAGGATGCAGCCATTGAGCCACTCCCATGTGGCGGCGGCGCAGCTGAGATCAACGCCGTGGAAGCGCGTGTTGGGCGGATATTCCTCCTTCGGCCAAGGGCAGCCGCCGAGAGCGCCGTGCGTACCGTCAAAGGCTTTCCGGACCAGCACGCCGGTCTTGCCCGCGCCATCCTTGCCTTGGCCGCGCACGCATAGCTCGAACATCAAATCGCGCGCCATCAGGTGCCGCCACGCGAAGGATCGCGCCTGCGCCGCCGTCGCCTGCGCTGTCTGCTTGCCGAAATCCACGACCGACCCGGCAGCCTTGCCGATCTGGACCGGATTGATCGGCAGGAAGGAGGGAATTTGCGGAATGACATTGGCAGCCAGCACATTCTTCGCAGCCTTTACGCCGGCCATACCGGCTGCGCCGGTTTGCTTGTCCGCATCCGCTTGCAGGCTGCGCACATAATGCATGTTGCGATAGGCCATGAAGGTCTTTTTGACGTTGGGCGGGATGAAGGCAGTGTCATCGAGCGTCGCGTCGCTATCGACCGGGTCGAACAGGAACATCGCTTCCACGGGCCGGCCCTGCCGGTTCAGGGCCGCGGCTACCGAAATCACGGTTGCGCCGCCGCGGCTGTAACCGGCGAGGTAGATTTTGCCGTCGGTCTTTTCCCGCGCGATGGCGGCCAGCGTTTTGCCTTTCTGGTTCGTGGCGCCGGCAGTGAGGCCGAGCTTCTCGAAGGCAAAACCGGCCAGCGGGTTCACCAGCCCTGCAGCTTGCACCCCCGCCATGCCAATGCCGCCGAGATTGGTAAAGCCGGCGACGCCGGGGCCGCGCTCATAATGGGCAAAAGCGCGAAAATTCTTTTCCAGCATCTTGCAGTGGCCGCTCGCCATCGCAGAGCGATAGTCGCTGTCGCTGGATGGGCCTGTGCCATCGACAATATAGAGCATGGGCAATCCATCAAAAATGCGGGTTCGTCAGGTCAGGCTACGGAAGCCGCCTTGTCAGTCAAGGCTGCAGGCCAGGTCAGCGCACCTTTCGCCGAAAGAAGGAGGGCAAAGGGCTGTGGGTAGCCGCGCCGGGCATCGTATCTGGCTTGCCTTCGCGGCAGATCGGGTTCATTGCACCGCAGCATAAGCCCGGCGCAGCCCGGCGTGGGGCCTGACCGGAACCCGCGCCCATGCCCAATTCGCTCCGCCGCGCCGCCCGTGCGTTGCTCTCCGTTTCAGACAAGACCGGCCTGATCGAACTCGCCAGCGCTCTGCATGCGCGCGGGGTCGAACTGGTTTCGACCGGTGGCACCGCGAAAGCCATCGCGGCCGCAGGCCTGCCGGTGATGGATGTGGCGGATCTGACCGGCTTTCCGGAAATGATGGATGGCCGCGTCAAAACCCTGCACCCCAATGTCCATGGCGGCCTTCTGGCGGTGCGCGGCAACCCGGAGCATGAGGCCTCGATGCTCGCCCACGGCATCCGCCCCATCGATATTCTCATCGTCAATCTCTACCCCTTCGAGGCGACCTTGAAAAAAGGCGCGGGCTTTGCCGATTGCGTCGAGAATATCGACATTGGCGGGCCGGCAATGATCCGCGCTGCCTCGAAGAATTTCGATGGCGTGGCGGTGATCGTTGATGCCGAGGATTATCAGCCCTTGCTGGATGAACTCGCCGCCAACGCTGGCGCGACGACGCGCACATTCCGCCAGCAGCTTGCGGCGAAAGCCTTCGCCCGCACCGCCGCCTATGACACCATGATTTCGACATGGCTTGCGGCCCAATCCGGCATCGCGGCGCCGAAGCGCATGAGCTTCACGGGCGAACTCGCGCAGACGCTGCGCTATGGCGAAAATCCGCACCAGTCCGCACAATTCTACCGCACGGCGGAAAGCCGTCCCGGCGTCGCCACCGCGCGGCAGGTGCAAGGCAAGGAATTGTCCTTCAACAACATCAACGACACTGACGCGGCTTATGAATGCGTCGGCGAATTTCCCGCCGGTGAGGCCGCAGCCTGCGTCATCGTCAAGCACGCCAATCCGTGCGGCGTTGCTGTCGCGGCGACGATGGCGGACGCCTATCGCATGGCCCTGCGCTGCGATCCGGTTTCGGCCTTTGGCGGCATTATTGCGCTGAACCGCAGGCTTGATCGCGCCACGGCGGAAGAGGTGTCGAAAATTTTTACCGAAGTCATCATCGCCCCCGATGCCGATGAGGATGCGATTGCGGTGATTGCGGCGAAAAAGAATTTGCGCCTGCTGCTCGCTGGCGGATTGCCCGATCCGAGCGCAGGCGGCGTCACAGTGCGCAGCGTCGCCGGTGGCCTGCTGGTGCAAGGGCGCGATGACATCGCGTTCGACGCCGCCGCGCTCAGGGTTGTGACGAAGCGCGCGCCCACCGCGCGCGAAATGGCGGACATGCAATTTGCTTTCCGCGTCGCCAAGCATGTCAAATCCAACGCCATTGTGTTTGCCAAGGATGGCGCAACCGCCGGCGTCGGCGCAGGGCAAATGAGCCGTGTCGATTCCGCCCGCATCGCCGCGTGGAAGGGCGAGGAGGCAGCGAAGGCCAGCGGGCTGGCGGAGTCGCTCACGCGCGGCTCTGTCGCAGCATCCGATGCCTTTTTTCCTTTCGCCGACGGGCTTGATGCGATTATCGCCGCCGGCGCCACCGCCGTGATCCAGCCCGGCGGCTCCATGCGTGACGATGAAGTGATCGCCGCCGCCGACAGGGCCGGCATCGCCATGGTGTTCACCGGCCTGCGGCATTTCAGGCATTGAGCATCGCCCGCAAAAGTGGGCACCACTTTTCGGAATAACGTGATGCGTTAGAAAACATCACGCCGAAAGGTGAGAACCACTTTTTGGATGAACGTGATGCGTTATAAATCCTTCAGCATCGTCCGCAAAAGTGCGCAGCGGTCTTGCGACAATGCCATGATTGAAAAATTATTATCCCGACATTCGAACGGCATATTGTATTCGCATGAACACCGCTTATCATGGCGGCATGGCCAAGCCCGTTCTCTACGCGCATCCCTTTTCTTCTTACTGTCAGAAGGCGCTGATCGCGCTGTATGACAAAGGCTTGGCGTTTGAATACCGGCAGCTTGGCGAGCCGGATGGACAGGCCGATGCCGAATTGTTGCGCCTGTGGCCGATGAAGCGGTTTCCCGTGCTGGTAGATGGCGACCGCACGGTGATGGAGGCGACCCTCGTCATTGAATATGTCGATCAGCATCATCCCGGCGCAACCAGCCTCGTGCCGCGCGACAATGATGGCGCGCTCGATGTCCGCCTGATGGACCGCATGTTCGACAATTATGTCATGACGCCGATGCAGAAGATTGTGCTTGATGCCCTCCGGCCGCAAGACAGCCGCGATGCGTATGGCGTCGCAGAAGCGCGTGCGATGCTCGACACAATCTATGCGTGGCTGGATGAAAAAATATTGCAGGATGCATGGGCCTGCGGCGCTTCGTTCAGCATGGCGGATTGCGCCGCTGCGCCTTCACTTTTTTATGCGGACTGGGCGCACCCCATTCCGGCCCATCTGAAGAATTTACGCGCTTACCGCGCCCGCCTTTTGTCACGCCCGTCTGTTGCGCGCGCCGTCGATGAGGCGCGGCCCTACCGGCATTTCTTTCCGCTGGGCGCGCCGGTCCGGGATTGAGAGTCACCCCACCAGATCACGCATCACCGCCGCAGCGAGCGACAATTTCGCCTGGCTGATCGTCCCGGCTGACAGTTCGGCTATGGTTTTGCGCGTGCGCGCCAGGCTGTCGCCGCTTGCCTTCGACCAGGCCGCAATCCCGGCATCGCCCGGCCCGTGCTGGCCGATGATTTTGGCGGCGAGATCGGCAACCACCGCGTCAATCGCGTCGCGCGCCCGCATCGCCGCCATCCGCTCGAACGGATCGCTGCTGCGCACGTTCGCTGCGGCGCCTTTCAGCGGCGCGATATGCAGCGCATCGGCAAGACGCAGGATGGTCGCGGCGGCCTCGCGGTCGGCCACGCCCGTGCGTTGCGCCACGGCCACCGTGTCGGGAATGGCGGCCAGCATCGGCAAATCCGCGATGCGCGCCGCGAGATCCGCCGGCACCTTGTCCGTGGTCAAGGCAGAAATAGCGGCATCGCGCCGCTGCTTGTCCTCGACGGAATAAAGCGTGCCGGCATCGCTGCGCAGCGCATTGATGGCCGCATGATAGCGCTCGACCAGCGCCTTCAGCCCATCCCTGAAATCCATGCGGCGCAAGAACCACATCATGCGCGCGAGAATGGCGTCCTGCACCCGTGCATAGAGATCGAGCTGCACTGCACCGGCAATTTTATTGTCGAGCGCGTCGATGCTGTTGTTGAGGTCGAGGAAGCCGAAGCCGTCGCGCGTCAGCGCATAGGCATTGGCAATATCGGCGACGGAACGGCCGGTTTCATCGCGCAATTTCGCGATCACCGTGGGTCCGCAACGGTTGATGATGGCGTTTGAAAGCTGCGTTGCGACAATTTCGCGCCGCAGCCTATGGCTGGCGATGGCGTCCGCATAGCGTTCGCGCATGGCGGCAGGAAAATAACGCTCCAGTTCGCGCGCCAGATAGGGATCATCCGGCACAGGCGAATCGACGAGATGATCGAACAGCGACAGCTTGGCATAGGCGAGCAGCACGGCCAGTTCTGGCCGCGTCAGCCCGTCGCCGCTGCGCGCGCGCGCTTCCAGGTCCGCATCACCGGGCAGAAATTCCACGGCGCGCGCCAACCGACCCTCCGCCTCCAGCGCCCGCATGAGATTTTTCATGTCAGGCAGGTCGTCCGCGCCGCGCCGCTGTGCCAGCGAGAGCGCGAGCGATTGCAGGTAATTGTTGCGCAGCACCAGCAGCGCCACATCATCGGTCATGCTGGCCAGCAGCGCATTGCGCTCCGCCTGCGGCAGGGTGCCCGCCTGTTCCGGCTTGCTCAGCGCAATCTTGATATTCACCTCCACGTCCGAGGTGTTGACGCCGGCGGAATTGTCGATGGCGTCGGTGTTGAGCCGCACGCCTGTGTGCGCGGCTTCAATGCGCGCCAGTTGCGTCATGCCCAGATTGGCGCCTTCGCCAATGACCTTGCAGCGCAAATCCTTGCCGGTGATGCGGATGGCGTCATTGGCGCGGTCGCCGGCCTGCGCATCGGTTTCCGAGGTGGCGCGGATATAGGTGCCGATGCCGCCGAACCAGAGCAGATCGACCGGCGCTTTCAGAATCGCCGTCATCAATTCCTGCGGCGTCACGTCGAATTTTTCAATGCCGATGGCGGCGCGCGCTTCCGGCGACAGCGCGATGGATTTCGCGCTGCGCGGATAAATGCCGCCGCCCGCCGAAATCAGCGCCTTGTTATAATCCTGCCAGCTTGAGCGCGGCAGATCGAACAGCCGCTGGCGCTCCGCCACGCTTTTCGCCGGATCGGGATTCGGGTCGATGAAAATATCGCGGTGATCGAAGGCCGCGACCAGCTTCAGCGCCTTGGAGAGCAGCATGCCGTTGCCGAACACATCGCCCGACATATCGCCGACGCCAGCCACCGTGACCGGCGTGGCCTGAATATCGATATCCATTTCGCGAAAATGCCGCTTCACCGCCTCCCACGCGCCGCGCGCGGTGATGCCCATTTTCTTGTGATCGTATCCGGCCGAGCCGCCGGAGGCGAAGGCGTCACCCAGCCAGTGCTTCATCTCCAGCGAAATGCCATTGGCAATGTCGGAGAAGGTCGCCGTGCCCTTGTCGGCAGCAACAACGAGATAGGGATCATCCTCATCATGCCGCACGGTGCTGGCCGGCGGCTTGATCGCGCCATCAACGATATTGTCGGTGAGTTGCAGCAGGGTGGTGATGAAAATTTTATAGGCGGCGATGCCTTCATCCATCCACGCCTGCCGGTTGCTAGCCGGCGGCAATTTTTTCGGCACGAACCCGCCTTTCGCGCCCACGGGCACGATCACGGCGTTCTTTACCTGCTGCGCCTTCACGAGGCTGAGAATTTCCGTGCGGAAATCCTGCGGCCGGTCCGACCAGCGCAGGCCGCCGCGCGCCACTTTGCCGAAGCGCAGATGAATACCCTCGACCCGTGGCGAATAGACAAAAATTTCGTAGAGCGGGCGCGGCAGCGGCAGGCCATCAACCTGCGCCGCATCGAATTTACACGCGAGCACGGCGCGCGGGCGGCCATC
>JBOFFO010000431.1:0-2164 GCA_051648665.1 Beijerinckiaceae bacterium
AGAGGCCATCACTTCAGCAGATGCCACTGGGAGGGGTTGAGGAGCCGCTCATCTCCAATCGGCGGCGAGCTATAACGGAAGTCGTGGAGACTAGATAGATCGGCGGTCAGCCCATCTTTCAGATCCTGCCATTGTGAGCGCGATGTTACACCCACGAGAGCGCACTCAATCGCAGGATGCTGAAGCACCGTATGAAGAAGCAGTGCCGGCAACCCCACGCCCCGATCCTTCGCCGCTTGCCGGAGGGAGGCGATCGGAGCTGCCAGCGCCGCAAATTTACGATCAAGCTGTTCTGGCGCCTGTAAAAGAAGGCCCTGCAGGAACAACGAACGGGCATGAACGGCCACCCCGCGCGCAGCCAGTTGGTCAAGCTGCCCGCCGGTGAACAGACGTCGGTCCACAGCATTCATCGGAGCCTGCACAAGATCGGGATCGAATCGTGACAGCAGCGCATCGATTTCAGCACCAGTATAAACGGATGCGCCGATGCGCCGGACCATGCCAGCCTGTTTCAGATCTTGCATGGCGCGCCAGCGCGCATCGCCGTGAGGTCCCAACAATTCCCTGCAATCATGCACAATGACAGCGTCAATGACTGGTTGCCGCAACCGCTCCAATGACTGGACAAAGGCGGCCCGAACGCCATCGGCCGCATCAACAGCGCTGGTGGCCTCAAGGTTCTTGGCCGTTTTCGTAACAATGCGGAAGGGATGAGTGAGCATGGACAGCGCCTCACCAATCACCTGTTCGCTTTCACCATAAAGCGCCGCCGTGTCGATCACGCGAATGCCAGCATGTCCGCCATCATCGAGAATCGCCCTCACCTCAGAACGCGGCACCTGCCCGTCCGTATTGGTGATTCCGTAGGCAAGCCCGAATTGCGCCGTGCCAAACCCGATTTTCGATAACAGCGTCGTCCTATCCTTCACCTCGTCGCCGCGCCCACAATATCGATGACATCACGCGCCACACGCGCCGCCTCCGTATCCGTCATTGCGGGAAACAATGGGATGGAGAGGATATCCTCATAATAGGCATCCGCACCGGGGCAACGCACATCGGGAAATGCTTTGGCGTAATAGGGCTGGCGATGAATCGGAATATAATGAACCATCGTGCCGATGCCCCGCGCCTTTAGCGCCTTCATAGCTTCTGCCCGCTCCGGCACTCCCTGCCGCCCGAATGGCGCGCGGACAACGTAAAGATGCAGCACAGGGTCAGCATGCGCAGGCGTCTTCACCGGACGCAGCGCATTCGCAGCGGACGCAAAATGCTGATCATAGAGCGCTTGGATGGCACGCCGCCTATCGGCGAAGGCTGGTAGCCGCTGCAACTGGGAATGCCCAAGCGCACACTGAAAATCCGTGGCCCGGTAATTATATCCCAGAACCGGCATTTCATAATACCAGGGATTGGGATCGCCATCGGACGCAAACGCCATGTCACGGTTCTGCATCAGCGCAGCGTCGCGATTCATGCCGTGCGTGCGGAATTGCGCCAGCCGCGCCGCCAAAACCGGATCATTGGTTGTAACGACACCGCCTTCGCCCATCGTGATCGTTTTGACGGGATGCAGTGAAAAAACCGCCATTGCCGAAAAGGCGCAACCGCCCACAGGATGGCGCTGTCCGGCAGAATCGACCGTCGATCCGCCGATGGCGTGACATGCATCCTCAACCAGCACGATATTCGCATTGCGGGCGAGCTTGCCAATAGCTTCCATATCGCAGGAAGTGCCATTGAGATGCACGACAACCGCAGCCTTTGGGGGACGCGGCGCTGTAGCAATGGCCGCCGCAAATGTGGTTGGCGTCACCAGCCCCGTTGCCGGATCGCAATCTATAAAAACCGGCGCTGCGCCCGCATAACGAAAGCCATTGACGGAAGCCAGAAACGACATTGTCGGCACAAGAACGACATCGCCGGGCTGAATATCGAGTGCCAGCGCCGCCAGATGCAGGGCCGCCGTACCATTGGCGCAGGCGATGGCGTGTCGCGCTCCGCACGTCGCGGCAAATGCAGCTTCGAAAGCGGCGACCCTTGGGCCGGTCGTCAGATACTCGCCACGTAATGCCTCCGCGACCGCCTGCACATCGCCGTCGGAAATCTCCTGCACGCCATAGGGCAGAAAGCGATCAGTCATGGCTCAGCCTTCCACTATCCT
>JBOFFO010000432.1:0-2949 GCA_051648665.1 Beijerinckiaceae bacterium
AAGCCACCCTCACATATTCCAATTATTGCAAGCATAAGGTCAGAACGCTGTGCCGTCGTCAAGGCCGGAAACGGCAAATTCCGCCTTCCCATGCAAAAAACTCTATGTTTTAGTATCATCCCTTGGTTGGATGCCGGAACACTGGCGACATCAGCGACCACGCCGTCTAGGCTGGGATGGAAGGGCGGCGGCGGTGGCTGCAGCCGGGTGCAAAATGAAGCGGGGAAGGAAGCGAATCGTGAGAACACGGAATTGGGGACGTGCAGGCGTTGCCTTGCTCGGACTGGCGCTGGCCACCGGGTTGGCGCTGGCGCAATCGGGCGATGACGCCACCGAGAAGGAACTTGAAAAATACCGCGCCGCGATTTCCGACCCGATGGCGAATCCCGGCTTCCTCGCCGTCGATCAGGGCGAAACCCTGTGGAACGCCAAGCGCGGCCCAAAAAATGTCTCGCTGGCGGATACATGCGATCTTGGCCTCGGCAAGGGCAAGGTCGATGGCGCCTTCGTCCAGACCCCGCGTTATTTCGCCGATGTGGACAAGGTGATGGACGCCGAGACGCGCATTCTCGATTGCATGGAGCGTGAGCAGGGCATTGACACCAAGCCGCTGCGCTCCAGGCCTTTCTCACCCAATGTTGCAGCCAGCCAGACCGAGATTGAAAGCCTTGTCGCCTTTGTCGCCAACAAATCGAGCGGCATGAAGCTCAATGCGCCGCTGGCGCACGCGAAGGAAAAGGAAGCCTATGCCATCGGCGAGCAGCTTTTTTATCGCCGCTCGTCGGTGATGGATTTCTCGTGCCAGACCTGCCACGCGCAGGAAGGTTCGCGCATCCGTCTGCAAAAATTGCCGACCTTCGATATTCCCAAGGAAGCGCAGGCCACGATGGGTTCATGGCCAACCTACCGGGTGTCGCAGAATACTTTGCGCACCATGCAGCACCGTCTGTGGGACTGCTATTGGCAGATGCGTATGCCCGATGTCGCCTACGGGTCTGAAGCCGTCGCCGCCCTTTCGGTTTATCTCGCGCAGAAAGCGCAAGGGGCCGAGATGCAAGTGCCGTCGATCAAGCGCTGAGGGGATTGTAATGAACACTTTGAAAACGCTTGCGTTCGCCGGCCTTGGCCTTGCCGCGCTCACCACCGTCGCCGCTATCGCACAGGATAAAAAACCGGCGGATCTGCCAAAGATCAGCAAGGAGCGCATCGACGCGGTAATCAAATCATCCTGGCCAAATCTGTCCGCCGACATGCAGGCCCGCGTCGATCAGGATGAGACGATGCGGATTTGCAGCGAGACGCAGAACGCGCCGAGCAATGCGCAGGCTAACGCCATCACCGAGCGGGAAAAGAAGAATATGGTCTATCCCGCCGACAACAAATTCATGGGCGACTGGAAGGCGGGCGAGAAAGGCGCGCTTTCCGGCTACGGTTTCCGCATGAAGGATGATCCCAAGCGCGAGGCGGGCGGCAACTGCTATGCCTGCCACCAGCTTGCGCCGTCCGAAATCAGCTACGGCACGCTGGGGCCAAGCCTGGCCGCATACGGCAAGCTCAAGGGCAATACGCCAGCGGCGCAGAAGGAAGTGTACGAGAAAATCTACAACACCCAGGCTTTCAACGCCTGCTCGAACATGCCGCGCTTCGGCCATAACAAGGTGCTGTCGCCGGAGCAGATCGCCAATTATGTGGCGTTCCTGCTCGATCCGGCGTCGCCCGTGAACAAGTAAGGCGGCGCACCGCGCGGCTGCAAAAAAGGCGCTGGGAACAGCGCCTTTTTTATTGCCGGTGAAACAGCTGGATCAGCCCTGCGCCTTTTGCAGGTAATCCCGCAGCACCGCGCCTTTTTCGTATTCCCGATCCGCCACATAGGCGAACAGGCTTTTGAACGCCGGCGGCTTCAGATAGCCTTGCCAGCGCGCCACATCGCGCTCCAGCGGCTTGCGCGCCGCAACGGCCTTGCCGTCCTCGGCAAAGAATAAAAAGGTCGGCGTGAATTTCACACCGTATTTCGCGGCGAAATTCTTTTCCGTCAGTTTCTCACCGTCGAAATCCGTGACCTCGCGCGCCCCGAGAATGTTGAGCTGCACAATGTCGAAGCGCTCGCGGACATAGTTGCGGATCGCCTCGTCAGCGAAATTGATCAGGTGCACATCCTTGCAATAGGGGCAGCCCTTCAGTTCAAAAATAACAGCGAAGCGCTTGCTGGATTTGGTCGCGGCGCCGAGATCGTCGGCAAGGTCGAGAAAGCTCTCGACGAACCAGGGCTGGGTATAGATGCCGTCATCCGTCAGCTTGGCCTGCGCCTGTGCCGCCTGCGGCGCGGAAGCGAGCGCCAGCCCGGCGCCACTGGCGGCGAGCAGGGCGCGGCGGGTGATCGGGTGCGGCAATGGGGTCATCGGCGTGCTCCCGGTGCGGTTCCAAAGCATTCAATTTCTGATATGTTAGCCCCATGACGACGCCTTCCGCAACGCCCTTACTCACCCGCCGCGCCGCCGTGACGCTCGTCAGCCTCGGTTGGGCCGCCCCGGCCCGCGCTGCCGAACCGGCGGTGGAAATGCTCATGGTCCGCCGTCCTGGCTGCCCGTGGTGCATCGCGTGGGACCGGCAGATCGGCCCGGCCTGGCCCAACACCGCCGTCGGCAAGCGCGCCCCGGTCCGGATGATCGATATTACAGAAGTAAATGTGAAATATAAAGGTCACCTGAAATCAACTGTAGTATTTACCCCCACATTCGTGTTACTGCATGCGGGCAGCGAGGTCGGCCGCATCGAAGGCTATGTGGGCGAGGAGTTCTTTTGGGGGCTGGCGGAAAAGCTGGTCGCCCGGTTGCCCCCCGCCGCATGAGGTCCGCAGGGGCAAGGGTAGGGGCAAGGGTAGGGGCAAGGGCAGGGGCAGAGCATGATTGAAGGTCAGACCATCGCCGCTGGGCAGCCGGGCATCGCCCA
>JBOFFO010000433.1:0-1992 GCA_051648665.1 Beijerinckiaceae bacterium
GGATAATAGGTGCCGCCCTTGATCGTCGCATCGTTGCAGACGATCATCACCTCGCGGCCCTCGACGCGGCCGATGCCGCAAATCATGCCGGCGGCATGCACATCGCCCTCATACATGCCGTTGGCGGCGAGCAGCCCGATTTCGAGAAAAGGCGAACCGGGGTCAAGCAGCCGCCGCACCCGCTCACGCGGCAGCAATTTGCCGCGCGCCACATGCCGTTCGCGCGATTTTGGCGAGCCGCCTTCGGCCGCCTGCGCACGCTTCTCCAACAGGTCAGCCCGCAGCTTCGCCCACTCCGCCGCGTTGGCAACGTGCGAAGGATCATTGGCATCGAGTTTGGGAGAGAGAATGGCCACAGCAGAACTCCGGACTTTCACCTCTTATGGCCTGCCCGCCCCCGATTTCAAACCCCGCCGAACACCTCCCAAAACGCCCGCTTCAGCGCCACATCCACATCGGCGAGGCTGACCAGCAGGCCAAGGTCGTGCAGGCTTGTCACGCCATAGCGCGGATCGGCGACGCCGCACGGCACGATGCCGGAAAAATGCGCCAGCTCCGGCTCCACATTCAGCGCGATGCCGTGAAACGTCACCCAGCGCCGGATGCGGATGCCGATGGCGGCGATCTTGTCCTCATAACCGTCGCCCTTGTCGGGCCGCTTCACCCACACCCCGACCCGGTCCTCGCGCCGCTCGCCGCGCACATTGAATTGGTCGAGCGTGCGGATGATCCATTCTTCCAGCGCGGCGACAAAGGCGCGCACATCGGGCCGCCGCCGTTTGAGATCGAGCATCACATAGCCGATGCGCTGGCCCGGCCCGTGATAGGTGAACTCTCCGCCCCGCCCGGTATGGAACACGGGGAAACGGTCGGGCGCGACAAGGTCGGCCGCCTTGGCGGAGGTGCCAGCGGTGTAAAGCGGCGGATGCTCCAGCAGCCACACGCATTCGCCCGCCTCGCCCGCCGCAATCGCGCCGGCGCGTTCCTCCATGAAGGCGAGCGCAGTGGCATAATCGGTCAGCCCGTCGCTGATCCGCCACTCCACGGACGAGGGCGCGGCGGGAAACAGCGGCGCGGCGATGGCGTCACGCATCCTCATGGGCGGCCTCGCGTCACGCAGCGGCTTTCACCGATCCTTAACCATGCCCGTGTTGGATCAGGGCTACCGGCAGCGTCTGCGTAGCGCAGGGCGTGGGGTAGGAGCGTCATGAGCACCATTGAAGCGGTCGATCTCGATATTTCGGTCGTGCTGGGCCGGGCGCGCATGCCCATCCACATGCTGCTGAAGATGGGCCGCGGCGCGGTCATCACGCTGGATACGACAGAAAAGGACGAGGTGGAAATCCTCGCCAATGACCATCCCGTCGCCAAGGGCATTGTGGTTGTTGATGGCGCGGATATTGCCGTTGAGGTTGTCTCTCTCGTCAAGCGCGTTGTGACCGAGACCACCGCTGGCGCCAGCATTGCCGCCGGTCTTGCGCCCGCCTCTGCGGCCTGACGCATTCACCCCAAATTCCTAACTGCGCGCTTACCCTGTTGCATGACAACGCACGCCGCTCGCCGGTCTTGCGGTGAATGGGCTGCATTTGCTGCGTGTTCTTTACAAATTGGTGAAAGGCGTGGGGCTAGGTCGCGGGCAAGCCGTTGCAACCCTCACGGCGTCCGTAACGCTGCGGTATAAGGATTGACCCCATGAAGAACCTCTTTTTTGCCCTGCTGCTCGCCATCACGGCGCTGACCACCGCGCCGGCTGCGTTCGCGCACAGCGACTCGGATGGCGGCGACGACCGCGTGAACTGCTCGTCGGGCAGCAACAACGGCAAACTGTGCTGATCGCAGGCGCAGCAGCACTCCCGCGCGCCCAAAAGAAAAACCCGGCGGGGACAAGCCGGGCTTTGTCAGGTTGGCCGCCCCCGGGGCGGCCGCAATGTTGTGGGCAGTAGGACTTCGCGTTGCCCGCGACGCAGATCACAAATGCTTTCCCTGTGAAAA
>JBOFFO010000434.1:0-5218 GCA_051648665.1 Beijerinckiaceae bacterium
GATCAGGAGCGGATTCGCATCGAGATATTTTTAAGAGACAATATGGGCTGATCTGGCTGCGCCCACGTCAGTATTTTGGTCAACATTTCAATGCGTCAATATTTTTTTCGCGTTCGCCAGTGACGCGCATGGCGGCTGCCGCCTGAGGCAGGTGTCCGTCACCGGATTGCCGGCTGCGTACGCTTTCAAGATTGCAATGATCCGGTCGTCCGAAAACCTGCTGTTCCTTATCGCTTTGCTCCTTCGATAAGAGTCTGGCGCAAGGCGAGGGCATTTCAGGGGGCAAGCTGAATGAGCGTCAGGCGAGATGCCGCAGCCGCGATGGCATTGCATCAAGAGACGGCTCGATTGAGCCGGATGTTCCGTCACACAGTGCCGTCTCGCAAGTCCGAGCAATCCCCGTGAAAACAAAGTTTATCAAGCAGTCGCAACCGACGGTTGGCTCCCATGAGCGCAACGCGCGCACGCATTTGATGATGCAGACCCGTATGATCTCAAAGCCAATCCAGCGGTTCAGGTTGCTGAACCCGGTGCTGGTGACAGCGGATCACAGACTCACAGCCAGATTTTTAGAGTGTGTGAGAGCGGCTTTCTGAGGAAGCCTTTAACGGACTTCAGAAAGGAGAGGCCAATTTCCCATCTTATGAAATGGATAGCGCTTAAAAAACAAATGGTGCCCCTAGCCGGAATCGAACCAGCACTCCTTGCGGAATCCGATTTTGAGTCGGACGCGTCTACCAGTTCCGCCATAGGGGCAACGCAAGGCCGCATCCTGTAGGAGAGCGCCCTGCCCCGGTCAATCCGGTTTGCGTGGCGCTCGCCCTGCACTGCACAAGCGCTGGCAGAATGCGCCCGCAGCTGCCCTGCGCTTGTCTTGTTCACATGGGGAGGCGTCGTCCGCTGCAAAGGAAAAACGTTCGACAAATCGAACAAATGCGGCTATGGCCATAGATCAGGAGATTGCCCGCATCCATGTCCGCCCCCATAAACACAGGCGCTTTGTCCACGACCGCAGCGAATGAGTCGCGCCTGCGCACAGCGGCGCGCTCGGAGATCGACGATCCGACCAGTCCGGTGGTCCGGTTTGGCGCTGGTCAGCCGCTGGCCATGGATTCCGGCGCGCTGGTGGCGCCCCTGCAGATCGCCTACCAGACCTATGGCGCGCTCAACCCGGCCAAATCCAACGCGATATTGATCTGTCATGCGCTCACTGGTGACCAGCATGTGGCGAACGTTAATCCCGTCACCGGCAAGCCGGGCTGGTGGGAGACGATGGTCGGGCCGGGCCTGACCTTCGATACCAACCGCTTCTTCGTCATCTGCGCGAATGTGCTGGGCGGCTGCCTCGGCTCCACCGGGCCAGCCTCATTCAATCCCGCCACAGGCAAGGCCTGGGCGCTCGATCTGCCGGTGGTCACGATCCGCGACATGGTGCGTGCGCAGGCGATGCTGATTGACCATCTCGGCATCGACACGCTGTTTTGCGTCGCCGGCGGATCCATGGGCGGCATGCAGGTTCTGCAATGGGCCGCGAGCTACCCGGAGCGCGTTTTTTCCGCGCTGCCAATTGCCACGGGCGCGCGGCACTCGGCGCAGAATATCGCCTTTCATGAGGTCGGGCGGCAAGCCGTCATGGCCGATCCGGACTGGCGGCAGGGCCGCTACCGCGATGCGAACGTCATTCCCTCCAAGGGGCTGGCCGTCGCGCGCATGGCCGCGCTCATCACCTATCTGTCGGAAAGCGCCTTGCACCGGAAATTCGGCCGCCAGTTGCAGAACCGCGATGCGCCGACTTTTTCCTTCGACGCCGATTTTCAGGTCGAAAGCTATCTGCGTCATCAGGGATCGAGCTTTGTCGAGCGCTTCGACGCCAATTCCTATCTCTATCTGACGCGCGCGATGGATTATTTCGATCTCGCGGAGGATCATGGCGGCGTGCTGGCACGGGCTTTCCATAAAACCAAGACACGGTTCTGCGTCGCTTCCTTCACCTCGGACTGGCTGTTCCCGACCGCCGATTCCCGCGCCATCGTCCATGCCCTGAATGCCGCCGGCGCAGCCGTTTCCTTTGTCGAAATCGCTACTGACAAGGGCCATGACGCCTTTCTGCTCGACGAGCCGGAACTGTTCGCCACCACGCAGGGCTTTCTCAATGCGGCGGCGCGCGCGCGCGGGCTTCCTCTCGGAGCGAACGCATGAGCACGCCTGCCCGCCGTGACCATCTGCTGATTACCGACATGGTTGAGCAGAATGCGCGCGTGCTCGATGTCGGCTGCGGCGATGGCGAATTACTGTCGCTGCTCGCCGCCAGCAAAAATGTCGATGGCCGCGGGATTGAATTGTCGCGTGATGGCGTCAGCCGCACCGTGGCGCGCGGCCTCGCGGTCATTCAGGGCGACGCCGATACAGACCTGTTTGATTATCCCGATGACAGTTTTGATTACGTCATCCTCTCGCAGACCATTCAGGCGACGCGCAACCCGCGCCGCGTGCTGGAGGAGATGCTGCGCATCGGTCACCGCGCGATCGTCTCCTTCCCGAATTTCGGCCACTGGAAAATCCGCAGCCAGCTTGTGTTCAAGGGCCGCATGCCCGTGACGGAAAATCTGCCGGACACCTGGTACACCACGCCCAACATTCATTTCTGCACGCTGCGCGACTTCGTGGCGCTGGTGCATGAGGTTGGCGCGGTGACAGAGCGCGCCGTGGCGCTCAACGCGGCCGGCACGCCGATTGAGGTGAAGATGCCGTGGTGGTTCTGGAACCTGTTTGGCGAACAGGCGGTGTTCCTGCTGCGGCGGGGGCTGAACAGCCCGTCATGACCGGCCTGCGCGGCCTGCGGCGCTTCACCGCTTGCGAGGGCCGGGCCGATCCGCTAGCTCACACCCAAACGCTGCGCCTTGACCGCAGCGCGGCTGGAGAGTGCGCTGATGACCTATGTCGTCGTCGATAACTGCATCAAGTGCAAATACATGGACTGTGTGGAGGTCTGCCCCGTGGATTGTTTCTACGAGGGCGAGAACATGCTGGTCATCCACCCGGATGAATGCATCGACTGCGGCGTGTGCGAACCGGAATGTCCGGCGGAGGCCATCAAGCCGGACACTGAGCCGGGCCTCGAGAAATGGCTCGAGCTGAACGCCAACTATTCCAAGTCGTGGCCGAACATCACGATCAAGCGGGAAGGCCCCTCGGACGGCAAGGAATTCGACGGCAAGCCCAACAAGTTCGAGCAGTATTTTTCGCCAGAACCCGGCGAAGGCGATTGAGGTCGGCCCAAGGGGCAGCGACAATCAAAACGCATCCGTTATAATTGTAGATTGTCGCAAGCCTCTCTATGGCGGTTTACCCTTGGTCGTTAACGATCTCTGAAGAACCTGACCTCTGCAAGCACTGCATAGGCGCATTTCCGTTGATTTTCGGGCATTTTTGCTCTATAGAGGGTGTGCAGTCGATGCCACATCCCCCGTCCGTCGCGGCCAACAAGCGAAATCCGGGTCCACACAGGGACCATCCCGCAATCGAACGATCAGGAATAACCGGTTCGCCGGCGGCCTTCTCGTCTGCCTTAGTGTTGCTTGCACCGGACGCCTTGCGGCGCCGGAGAGCTAGTTTTGTCCCCTCGCTTGCCGGCGCGGGACGACCCTGGAGCCTGGAGCGATCATGACCGCTGCGAAAAAGAACACCCAACGTCACGGCTACAAGAATGGCGAGTATGTGGTGTACCCCTCCCACGGCGTCGGCCGCATCGTCGCGGTCGAAGAGCAGGAGGTTGCCGGTTTCAAGCTCGAGCTGTTCGTCATCACCTTCGAAAAGGACAAGATGACGCTGCGCGTCCCCACCGCGAAGGCGCAGCAGGTCGGCATGCGCAAGCTGGCCGAAGCGCCGGTCATCGACAAGGCGCTCGAAATTCTCACGGGCCGCGCCCGCATCAAGCGCACCATGTGGTCGCGCCGCGCGCAGGAATATGAGGCGAAGATCAACTCCGGCGATCTCATTGCCATCGCCGAGGTGATCCGTGACCTGCACCGTTCCGATACGCAGCCGGAACAGTCCTATTCCGAACGCCAGCTTTACGAGGCGGCGATGGACCGCGCGGTGCGCGAGGTCGCTGCTGTCCGCAAGATCACGGATAAGGAAGCGATCAAGGCCATTGAAGAAAAGCTTGCCAAGGCGCCGAAGCGTGGCTCCAAGCCCGGCGAGGGCGAGGCCGACGAGACGCAGGAAGAGGAAGCCGCATAACGCGGCCTCCGGCAACCTTTATTCAACGATGAGAACCCGGCCTAGCGCCGGGTTTTGTTTTTTCAAGTCCTGCCGGAACCAGAGGCGGCGCATGGCGTTTACGCTTGGAGTGCGCTCAGGTCTTTGAGTCTGGCGGGTTTGGGAGATGCCGGAAACGTGACCGGCCGATCTTCTGCCTGCCACAGTTCCCATGCACCTGTGCGCCTGACGACAGTGACAGGTCGCCGACGCCAGGAGCTATGATGTCCGACGCCGCCCTCCTCAACCGCCAGATGGCCCGCGCCGCTGTGGCCGCCCCTTATTTGGAACGGGCCGATGAACGGACCCTGGCCGTACTGTGGCGGCAGGAACGCGATGAATCGGCCCTGCATCAGCTGACCCGCTCGCACATGCGGCTCGCCATCGCGATTGCCTCCCGGTTCCGCCGGTACGGTCTCCCGATGAATGATCTGGTGCAGGAAGGGCATATTGGATTGCTGGAAGCAGCGGCCCGGTTCGAGCCGGACCGCGAGGTGCGCTTCTCGACCTATGCGAGCTGGTGGATCCGCGCCTCGATTCAGGAGTTCGTGCTGCGCAACTGGTCAATTGTGCGCGGCGGCACGAGTTCCACCCAGAAGTCGCTGTTCTTCAACCTGCGCCGTCTCAAGGCCAAACTCAGTCGGGAATTCCCACAGGATGGACAGGTCCGCATTGCCGGCCGCATTGCTGATAACCTCGGCGTTCCCGTGAAAGACGTATTGGCCATGGATGGCCGCCTCAGTTCTGCCGATGCCTCGATGGATGCGCCTGTCTCCGGGCAGGATGGCACACTGGCATTTGGCGAATTACTGCCCGACCCCGGCCCACAGCCGGACGAGATTGTCGCGGAATCGATCGATCTCACCCGGCGGCAGGCTTGGCTGTCTGAGGCTTTCGCGACTCTCTCGGAGCGGGAGCAGCATATCCTCACGCGCCGCCGCCTGCTTGACGAACCGGA